>JANOUE010000096.1:0-8747 GCA_031416755.1 Hyphomicrobiales bacterium | reverse complement strand
CTGTAAGTAAGTGTAGTCGCTTATCCATTGCCGTTTCCATTCACACAAAAATACACACCCCGGAGTGAAATTTTTCACGTAAAACGAGTTTGAGTCAATATTTTCTTTACTTTTAATTAACATTATACCTAATCCCAAGTGATTCGTAAATTGTGACACTCGTCGTGCGCAATCAAAAATTGTAGTAATTTCGAGTTTTCTTTTAAATTTTGGGTAATTGCGGTTTTGAGTGCGTCACTGTGGCAAAGCGCAGATTTTGAGGAAGAATTTTGAAAATGAATATATGCAATGGCCTCATTGCGGTCAAAATTTGCGGTTTGTTAGTCATATTGAGTTAAGAATCGAGATATGGAAATGAACCAATGCAATAGAAGAAACATCGCAGCAGTTGCTTTGATAATTCTTAGTGTTGTTTCCGCCCATGCCCAAGCGCAGCGAAGCTTTTATGAATTGTCTCTCAACCCACAGGCTTTATCCGTAAAGCGCGATCTCGGTGGCAATATTGCGAGTTACATCATTCAGTCGGAAGAATTCCGCGCCGACCAATCATCAGTTGCGTTTAACGGATCATGTGAGTCTGCTTGCACATTGTATCTTGGCCTCGCGCCTGAGCAGATGTGCATCATGCCAGGTGCAAGTTTTCGCTTCCATGCTCCAAGCGCAAGATCAGTTAGAGCTCGAATGTCGGCTGAACAGATTATGATGAAAAAATATCCAGACTGGGTGAAAGATTGGATCGCCGCTAACGGTGGTTTAAGGCCGCAGCTGATGACCATGGAATACCAAACTGCAAAGCAGCATATCCAATCTTGTGTGGCTAGCATTTACTAATTTCCAGCCAGATGGCTCGACTAAAATTTTAGCAATTTGGCTCATGTTTGATTAATTCTGTTGTGCGGAAATACGCCAACTCAGCATGATAGCTCCAATTTTAGCGATCTTATTGAGTTAGATTTTATGCATCTCCCATACACTTAAATCCATAATATTGGGAGATGGACTATGATTAAAAGCTTTAAGTTACCGCGTGTGGGCAAAGTGCTTCGCGCAGTTCTATCTGGTGCTTTGCTGTGTTCTATTCTTATGCCAGCACCAGCTTATGCCATTAACTTGCGCCCGGCGTTCAAGCAAAAATCAATATCGATTGTTAGCAATTCAGGAGGCAGCATTGGAAAGTTTGCAATGCGCGCAGCACAGCTGCGGAACAGCCAGACGTTGGTAAAATTCTCTGGAAGTTGCGATTCAGCTTGCACGCTCTTTCTGGGTCTGCCGTCTAAACAAATGTGCGTAAAGTCTGGCGCTAAGTTTCGCTTTCATGCGCCGATGCACGCAAATCCCAGAGCAGCGCGATTTGCGAAAACTTATATGATGCGTAAATATCCGGGCTGGGTTCGCAGTTGGATTAGAAGTCACAACGGCCTCACCGCCACTTTGACGACAATGGATTATAGTTATGCGAGCAAGTTTATTCGCACTTGCTCAGCATAAGATACCAGCTTTATATAGTTAGGTCACGCACAGGCTCTGGATTTCCAGAGCCTGTTTTTTTTGTGCCAACAATTCAGCGCTAGGTGAATGGTGTGAACCTTGCCGCACACGGAACTCCGCCGAAAGCTAGGACTTGATTTGGCAAATGTGAATTGGCGGAGAGGGAGGGATTCGAACCCCCGGAGGGCTTGCACCCCCTACGGTTTTCAAGACCGTCGCGATAGACCACTCCGCCACCTCTCCGCATAGAAAAGTGAGGGCCAATTGGTGCTTCAAATAGCATTGTTTGGCGCAGAGGCAAGAGGCTTTTGTAGTTCAAATAAAAAACCCCGTGGGAGAAGCGACGTTCCCACGGGGTTTGGTTTGCAGGCTTCTAATAGATTATAGACGGTAGAGAATTTGATCAGTCCAGAAGCGCTCCAAGCGGCCTAGAGCCTTGTTCAAGCGGTCAAACTCATCGGTTGAAAGTCCTACAACTTCTTCGATGGCTTGGAGCTGGCGATTGTATAATGCATCGACACGGTTGCGGATCATATTGCCTTTGTCGGTGAGCTTAACGCGCACGGAGCGCTTATCGGCGCTGGAACGTTCATGGTTTACATAGCCCTGCTCTACCAGCTTTTTCAAATTATACGACACGTTGGAGCCTTGATAATGGCCGCGTGATTTCAACTCGCCTGCCGTGAGTTCAGCATCGGAAATGTTGAACAGCAACAGTGCTTGCACTGGGTTCACTTCTTTTTCACCGTTGCGTTCAAAATCATCTTTGATCACGTCGAGCAATCGACGGTGCAAGCGCTCAATCAGTGTTAATGATTCCAAATAACGGTTTTTAATATTTAAGCGTTTTGGATCCAATGGAACCAAACGCGGATCCCCCACAGCTACTAATGCATTCATGTCAGCCACCTTTGTTTTTCCTGTTTCGTGAGGCCTGCCTCTTTGGGTCAGTTCCTCTTGATGGGATCACACTAAGGCCGCAGGGCTTAAATTCGGCTGAAGAGTCTCGGTAAATTTATTCTTATATTTTCGATAATTTGCAATGAGTTTAAACAGAGTTTACGTCGAGTTTTCGAAGAGAGTTAATCAATTAGCTGCAAGTTTGCGTGGCTGCTTTAGCTTCGGCGCGGCGCATGGCAGCAGCTGTCGAGGCGCGACCGAAGGTTTGCAAAGTGTTTTTGTGGGTGGTGACAACGGCTTGATAAAATGCGCCCATGGCCTTGGAACTCATGTTGGCGCAACGGCGTTGCAAATAATAGCGCTGGGTTAGGCTCGCGTAATCTGAGAGCGATATTGCATCTTTCGCTATTAGTTTTTTGACTGCGATCTTATTCGTAAAGCTTGGTATGATGCGCTTCTTTGGTGCACCTGGTGCAAGGTCAATTGGCTCTACTGGCGTGACTTTAGCTGGCTGCGGCTCTGCGAGGGCTATTGGTTGAGGCTCTTGGGCGGCGTGGGTCAAAGCCAATTGGGCGGCTTGGGCCGAAGCCAATTGCGCGGCATTTAATATGCCCAAGACTTCCGCTTTTTCAACATCTGAACATGAAGCGCTTTTGCCTTTAACTTTGCCGCGAGCCAGTGCTGCACTTACTTTTGAAACAGATTGCTGCGTTGCTAAAGCAATTTCAGCACGGGCGGCTAGATTAGAAAGCGTGCGATGTTCAGCAGCAGTTAGAAAATTGCATTTTGCATCTAGCACTTGGGATTTGACCAAAAGTTCAGTCGCTTGTTCTGGAGACACGGTTTCTGCAGTGGCAAAACTGGTGAAAGTTCCAAACAAAAATGGCAGAGTTATCAGTCGTGCAATGCTGTGCATGGTCTTTTCCTATCGATGTTGCATCGCATGGTTTTGGCGCCGACATCCCTAATTTTTACTAAAATTTTAGATACCGGATTCACAGTTTGGTTAATGAAGCATTGTGGGTTTGCCTTTGTGACTGAGCTTGAGTAATGAGATTTCATGAGCAAAAATCCATTGCCCCATTTTCCGGCCACGCGGCTGCGGCGCAATCGCAAAAGCGCTTGGGCGCGTGCTTTGGTTTCAGAAAACACCTTGCACGTGAGCGACCTTATATGGCCGCTGTTTGTTGTTGACGGTAACAATAAGGTTGAACCGATTTCGTCAATGCCTGGAGTTTCGCGCAGCTCAATCGATGTGGCTGTAGCCCGCGTGAAGGAAGCACGAGATTTGGGCATTCCAATGGTTGCGCTATTTCCTAACACGGATCCTACTCTGCGCAGTGAAGATGGTGCCGAAGCGGTTAATCCGAACAACCTGATCTGCCGTGCGGTGCGCGCAATAAAAGCGGCTGTGCCTGATATCGGGATTTTATGTGATGTGGCACTCGACCCCTATACCAGCCACGGCCATGATGGGTTGATGCGTGACGGCGAGATTTTGAATGATGAAACTATCGCCGTGTTGGTGCAACAAGCATTGGTGCAGGCGGATGCAGGCTGCGATGTCATTGCACCATCAGACATGATGGATGGACGAATTGGTGCCATTCGCTCGGCGCTGGAAGATGCGGGACACCGCGATGTGCAGATTATGGCTTATAGCGCCAAATATGCCTCAGGTTTTTATGGGCCGTTTCGCGAGGCTGTTGGCTCATCTGGCATGCTGAAGGGCAATAAGAGCTCTTACCAAATGGACCCGGCCAACAGCGATGAAGCGCTTCGTGAAGTGGCAATGGATTTGGCTGAAGGTGCAGACATGGTAATGGTGAAACCTGGCATGCCTTATCTCGATATTATCGCGCGCGTAAAAGCGGAATTCAAGGTTCCCACTTTTGCTTATCAAGTGTCTGGCGAATATTCGATGTTGATGGCTGCCATTGAGCGCGGCTGGCTTGACCCGGCGAAAGTTATTCCTGAAAGTTTGCTCGCGTTTAAGCGCGCGGGCGCAGATGGCATTTTAACTTATTTTGCGTTGGACGTGGCTAAAGGCTTAAAGCGCTAACTATTTCATCAGCCGCGCGATCAAGCTTGACGTATCCCATCTGTTGCCGCCCATTTTTTGTACTTCAGAATAAAACTGATCAACCAGCGCTGTAACCGGCAAATGCGATTGGTTCTTGCGGGCCTCAGCCAAGCAAATGCCCAAGTCTTTGCGCATCCAGTCGGCGGCGAAGCCAAAATCAAATTTTCCAGCGATCATAGTTCTATGGCGATTTTCCATTTGCCATGATCCGGCAGCACCTTTGGAGATCACATCAATCACCTGCTCCATATCAAGGCCCGCCTTCATGCCAAACTGAATAGATTCAGCAAGGCCCTGCACCAAACCGGCAATGGCAATTTGATTGCACATTTTTGCCAGTTGGCCAGACCCGGCTGCACCAAGGTTGCGGCACATGCGGGCATAATTGGCTATGAGTGGTTCTGCTTTGTTATAGTCTGCATCATCACCGCCGCACATTACCGTGAGCACGCCGTTCTCGGCGCCGGCCTGGCCGCCAGACACTGGCGCATCGACAAATCCTAACTTGCGTTTTTTGGCTTCGGCATAGAGTTCGCGTGCGACATCGGCGGAGGCTGTGGTGTGATCAATAAATATTGCGCCTGGCTTCATGGTGTGGAATGCGCCATTGGGACCAATTGTTACTTCGCGCAAATCATCATCATTGCCTACGCAGGCAAATACGAAATCAGCGCCATCTGCCGCGTCCTTCGGATTTGCTGCGATAGTGCCAAGATTTGTGCTCAGCCATTTTTCAGCTTTTAGGGCAGTGCGATTGTAAACTGTCATCGCGACTTGGCCTTTACGCTGGAGGTGGCCTGCCATTGGGAAACCCATTACACCCAAACCCAACCAAGCGGTTTTTATTGTCATTCCATTCTCCATGCATTTCCCGCCCTCATAGAAGAATTTATTTGAACACTCCAGCAGCACTTGCGCAGATGGCAAGACGATAAGATAATGGGTTACTGGAGATTTTGATTTGACCATCGAAGGCCGCAATTTTCCGCAGTTCTTTATCACTGCGCCAAGCCCCTGCCCTTATTTGCCTGGCAAAAAAGAGCGCAAGGTTTTTACCCATTTGGTGGGTGCTGATACGCGGCATTTGAACACTCAGCTTTCGCAAGGGGGTTTCAGGCGCAGCCAGAATATTGTTTACAGACCAGCATGTGATGCCTGCAAAGCCTGTTCTTCGGTTCGAGTGCCGGTGAAGACTTTTGATTGGACAAAGTCTTTTCGGCGCACCCTCAAGCGCAATCAAGATATTATTGCCCAGGTGGTCAAGGCCAAAGCGACCAGTGAGCATTACTCCTTGTTCCGTGGCTATATTGATACGCGCCATGCTGAAGGCGGCATGGCTGATATGTCCGTGCTGGATTTTGCAGCAATGGTTGATGATACGATTACTGATAGCCGTTTGGTTGAATATCGCTTTGGCCCCACCCACGCGCAAGCCGGCGAATTGGTCTGTGCCGTTTTGATGGATGTTTTGGGCGATGGTTTATCGCTGATTTATAGTTTTTATGAACCAAGTTATGATTTTCGCAGCCTTGGAACATTGGTGGTTTTGGATGCTGTGCTGCGCGCGGATCGCCTCAATTTGCCTTATGTCTATCTTGGCTTTTACGTCGAAGGATCGCGGAAGATGGAATATAAGGCACGGTTCCTGCCGCAGGAGCGGTTGAGCGGTGAAGGCTGGATCTTAAAGAAGTGACTCAATTTATGATTGTATTTTTTGATTAACACTAGTATATAAATTTGTTCTGATTGTATTGACTCCGCAGCCCTTAGCCCTATCGGATGTCACTCAAGGGTTAGGATGGACATGAACAATAAGGGCTTACATAATCCACTTGGAATCGCTCGACTATGCGCACAGTTAGAAGCAAAACTGCTCGCTATTGGTTTTAGTATTGAGCTGAGCAGTGACTTCGCATTGCTTGATAAAACCAAGCAAGAATTGCGACAGAGCCGAGTTGGGCCCATGCACGACGTTGAGGTTTGCGACTTCAGCGACGAACGGGCTTTCTGGATGCAAATGCGCGATGACAAAGGTCAAACTGTTGGTCTTCAAGCCTATCGCTGTGATTATATCGATACATCACTTGCCGATTGGCTACCCAATTACATGATCGGTGTTTATATGCGCCGAGAAGAAATCATGATGCCAAGCCATCCCAAGCCCCCTCGCGGCAGCATCGCTTGGCGCCTGCGCGGCAGTTTGGTCTATGAAGGTGAGTTATGGTTAGCACCTGCCGCCAAAGGCAAAAATGCATTCGACAGTTTCACCAGACTTGGAATGCTACTCTGCATCATCAAATGGAACCCGGATGCAATTTGGGGATTGGCGAGTGAAAAAATGGCCAACCATGGCCACGTCGGCCGAATTGGATATAACATCTTAGAACGCGGATTCTTGCGCTGGCAATGGGCAACAAAAAACGTTGATTCTGTCGAGTATCTTGCGGCGATTACAAATAATGCATTTACACAAATGATCGAAGAAATGTTGACTACAGAAGCGGAATGTCAACCTTTGCAACCTCACTTGCAATTGTAACTTGAGGTAAGTTGCCAGCCTTCAAAGGATGGAGAAATACGAGGCGGTGGTATCCGAACCAGCGAACTTCACCTCCTGGATGGACCATTGCAGCCAAGACATGGTCGTAAACAGGGCGTCCGGTTTTGACGACTTCGTAATAACATTCGGACACGATTCGATCATAGCTGTGTCCACTCAGACAAGGATATGTCACTGGTGAAATTCCCCATACCTTTGCCAAAGCAGAGTCAGCGCCTACATGTTCTACTTGCGTCAAGTGCCGTTCAGTATCAATAGCGCAATGAACAGCTTTGCTATCTTCAATACAGCCAGCTTCCCACATACTATTGAGGAGTGGCGGCATTTTCTTTTCTTGAGGATCAAAGGACTTGGTATATGTTTTGGAAGAAAATCGAATGTCGCTTTTCGAGATAAGGCTTCCGATTCTTATTCGCACGTCGCCTACATCATCATAGCTTTCTTCAAACCAACCTGAGTTAAAAAAATTTATGGTGAAGGGGCCCATGAAAGGTCCAATCCATTGAACTGCAAAATAGAGCGACGTCCAATTTGCAGCAAACATAACCCATTTTATCGTGGTTCCATTAGGGGCAATCTCGATTTTCACCAACTCATGCTTCTGCAGCAGTTGACGATCAGACAACTTTTCGTCTTTGGGACCAACCGGCCGTGGCACAAGTTCACCATTCCCGATCCACAATTCCTGGGTTGCAATGCCCGCCAATAGTTAAACCTTACAAATGACAGTTAACAATATACTCAGACTCTAGGTAGCAGCAATTTCACAACGAAAAGTAAACAAGCTTTATTTATCTGACAACTGCTCAGATGAGTTGAATTTCCACTCCGCTGATTTCAGAAATTACCAAGACAGAACTTTCTTTACCAAAATTCGAATTTGGCAAGAGAAGCCTGCGATATGGCACCCAAAAAACACTTTCGTCCGGCATCTTCATAGACGCCAACACGTGATCAAATCTTGGTTTTTTAGTCTCCAATACTGTTGCATAAGCTTGGCTCACAATATCGCTATAGGACCCAGTCGACCTACAAGGGAATGAAGAAAGAAACGTTCCGTAGACTCTTCCAATTGCGGACTTAGGCCCCACGCGCTCGACGTGGAATTGTTGGCTGGTGTCTTCGAACACGCATTCTACTGCATAATCGCCGGCATTTGTTTCACCCGATATGCAGCTTTTAAGGAATGGCGAGATTGGGGCGTTGGTCAGCTCAAACTCTTTAATCATCGTGCGACAGGTAAAATGCCGATCGCCCCGCGCGATTATATCATTGATGCGGTTGGCGGCTTCGGCGGCGGTGTCGTGGAATTCTTCAAACCAGCCAGACGCAAAGAACCGCAGAATGAATGGGCCTTTGGCAGCTTTGACCCAATCACACACCGCAAAGAGTGACGTTGTGCAAGGAGATTGAACAGTCCATTTTACCTCGGTGCCAATTTCACCCGTGGTCAGCCGCACATTGCCATTGCGTAAACGTTCCCCCTCATTTGAGGGGCCAATAGTTTTGGTTTCAGCTTGAGCCGCACTCAGCTTGCCAAATTCAACCCAGTATCTTCGACCCTTGCTCATCACTGCTTTCTTATATTTGCCAAATGCGGCGGAGGCCACGGCATAGTATAATGTTACATGCAAGCAATTCACGGTTGCCGTCTAGTTGCAATTCAGAAGTACCTCAACAGAGAGGAAACAAGTTCGGACTAATTTTATTTATTAA
>JANOUE010000095.1:0-2472 GCA_031416755.1 Hyphomicrobiales bacterium | reverse complement strand
AATATCATGCGCGGAATTGTTGGAGCCGATGACCACACATTTCTTGCCTTTATATTTATCTGGCCCAGGATGATTGCTGGAATGATGCTGATCGCCTTTGAATTTTTCAGCACCCGGAAATTTTGGAATGTTCGGCACACCGGATTGCCCAGTGGCCATAATCAGCTGCTGCGGTTTCAAGGTTATCGCCTTTCCACCGCGCACAACTTTCACCACCCATTGCTTTTTCTTTTCATCATACTTGGCATTTTTGCAAACGGTTGAGCCCCAATAATTCAGCTCCATTATTTTCGTGTACATTTCCAGCCAATCGCCCAATTTATCTTTAGGCGTAAAAATCGGCCAATCGTCAGGGAATGGCAGATAGGGCATATGATCATACCAAACAGGATCATGCAGGCAGAGTGACTTATAACGCTTGCGCCAGCTGTCACCCGCTTTCTTATTTTTCTCAATAATGATGGTGGGCACACCTAGCCTGCGCAACCGCGCGCCGAGGCCAATGCCGCCTTGCCCACCGCCAATGATCAGGCAATAAGGCTGCGTCTTGGTGCCTAGTTCTTTGGCTTCGCGCTCTATGCGCTCTGCCCAATTTTCGCGATTTTTCTTGGCGCCATGTTCAACGCCCTTGATACGCGCAGTACCTTTATTTTCCTCATAGCCCTTGAGTTCGACCATGGTGGTGAGCAGCGTCCACGCTTTGCCATTTTTCAACCGCAGCTGCCCGCGCCCACGTGCTGCACCAGTTTCAAAAGTGAACCAGCATTCTGTCAACGCTTCATCGCCGGTGGCTTCGCCTTCGAGCGTCCAGTTTGAAGGCTGCACATCATCAAGGGTGGCCTGCAACATCTCAGTTATCTGCGCCTTGCCTTCCATGGTTTTGATATTCCAGGTGAAGCTCACAAGATCGCGCCAGTAGCAGTCGTCATCAAAGAGTGCGGTCACCGCGGTGGTGTTTTTCGCTTGCAGCGCCTGCTCAAATTCACGCAGCCAAACAGCAACTCGTTCATTAGAATTCGGCATGACGTTACTCCCAGGGGTTTTCTAAATTATTGGCATAGATTCGTGTACAGAACAGCACGCTTCGTCAAACAAAGCGAATGACCTTTGTTGGGGCTTATTTTGACTGCTCCAACACGTAGACGTGAGGCGTATTGGTTTGAGGCAATGTTGCCGGTGAGAGTTCAAGTGTTGAGCCTTTCACACGCGTTATGTTCTGCGGCTTGCAATGCCCAAGGAATGTTTCAACAGGCTCGATTTTCAAAACGCCTTTGGCGCTGAAGTAGTGCATCGGGATAACGGCTTTGGGCTTCAGTCGGTCGATCACTTTATCCAGTTCATCAAGCGCAATGGTGGCGTGAGCGCCAGCCAGTGCCAGCAATACATCAACCTTACCTTCAAGTTCCTTCAAATGCTCTTCAGCCACGGGAACACCGGTATCGCCCATGTGCAAAAAGCGAATGCCCCCGAGTTCAAAATGATAAAGCGCATTGGCATCGGGATCGCGATTATATTCCTTGCGATAGTCAAAGGTCATGCTTTCCCATGCCGGATAGGACTTCACAAACAATTTGTTGTCAATATTCTTGCCTTCTGGCGGAAGTTCCAGCGTGTTCACAACAATGGGATTGCCCTTCACGTGACTGGGATCTGAGTGAAAACTGTCCGTGGCTGAACTCATCAATACGATGTCAGCCTTTTCATTGATCGGATCAAAGCCACTATTGCCCGGCGCTGGTGTGTAGGGATCAGTGACAATGGCAAGGTCATCTGTTTCAAGACGGAAGCTGGCATGGGCGTAAAACTTGATTTTCATGATGAATGTCCTTTCCCTTATGCAACTTTGTGGCCGCTGAACAATGTCCAGCTCTCGGCGAGATCGCCCTGAACAGCGGCAAATTTCACCAGATGTGGGGCCTTCATATGAGCTTCCCAATTGGCGCGCGTCGCCCAGTTTTCGTGGAAGACAAATACGCCGGGATCTTCATCGGATTGATGCATGTCATAGTTCAGGCAGCCCTCCTCTTTTTGCGTGGGGGCCACAAGTGTTTTGAGTATGTCACCCAATTTTTTCTCAAGGCCGGGCTTGGCTTTTAATGTGGCAACAACTGTCAGCGGGTTCATGGTGCTTTCCTTTTAAGTGAAACGTAAATTGTGCGAAGTGACTTCAGCGTTGGTCCTGGTGCGTTGCTGAATCATGGCAACGTTACTTGCAATTTTGGCAAGCGCTGCAGGAATATCAGAGAAATGGTCGAGTAATGCATCAGGTGATAAATTCTGCAGGTTCGAATGACAGTAGCCATAAGAGACGGCCACAATTGGAAGGCCAGCTGCTTTGGCCGTTGCGATATCAACTTCCGAGTCACCAACCATGATAGACAAATAATTTTCTGGCACGTCAGAGGGAAGCGTCCGTAGCAAATGCTGCGGATCAGGCTTGGCCACGCCAAATGTATCAGGGCCAGCAATGAC
>JANOUE010000094.1:0-24078 GCA_031416755.1 Hyphomicrobiales bacterium | reverse complement strand
AATTATGGCGTCACCTTCCCGCTCACCGAAAAATATGTGGTGAAGGGTGTGAATGCTGTTCAGCTCTATCAATGGGCTACGAGCCAAGCTGGGTCACTGGGGCGGCCCAAGTGGAATTTTCATAAATTTCTATTTGGTCGCGATGGCGAATTTATTGAGTGGTTCGCAGCAGCGACAAAGCCAACGGGACCGAAGATTACCAAGGCCGTGGCAGCAGCTCTTCAATAGTGGTAGCGGCATTGGACAATTTCCAATGTGCCGTCTTTGATGCGGTGTTCACTTTGACCACTTCGCTCGTCTCCCCTCACGAAAGCGGGGGCCCAGCTTTGAACGATCTCAAGCCTGGTAAGCTGGGTTCCGGTTTTCGCGGGAATGACGATGAAAGGTAATGTTTCAGGGATTTCTAGGAACGTTATTGTGTACGCGCTTGTAAGAGTTACTTCCAAGCAACCTTTACAATTTCATAGCTGCGGCCACCGCCTGGGGTGTTCACTTCAACGTTATCGCCTTTCTTCTTGCCAATAAGTGCTCGGGCGATGGGTGATGAAATAGAGATTCTGCCTTTTTTCACGTCGGCTTCAAAATCACCCACAATTTGATATTTCACTTCGGCTTTCGAGTCTTGGTCAATAAGAGTTAACTTGGCACCGAACATCACGGTGTCGCCAGAAAGTTTCGCTGGATCAATCACTTCAGCGCGGCTCAAGCGATCTTCCATTTCGCTGATGCGGGTTTCGTTCCAGCCTTGGGCTTCTTTGGCGGAATGATATTCAGCATTTTCCGATAAGTCACCATGGGCGCGTGCCTCTTCAATGGCGCGGATGATGCGCGGGCGTTCTTCCGATTTCATAAACTTCACCGCGGTCACCATCGTGGTGTAGCCATCCTCGGTCATCGGCACTTTTTCCATGGTCTTCTCATTCCTGTTGGAACTGCTTGATATCACCTCTTTAAAAGGGGATATTGGGCTCCAAAAAATCAATAAAACACCCGGCTTTTGGGGTTTGGTCCCAGCCGGGTATTGCTTAATTTGGCTTATTCAGACCGATTTTGCAAGGGCTACGTGATGCAGATTTTCGCTTAGGTTTTCTGCGCGGACAACTCTTGAATCAAATTAGCCAATATGTCGGTCATGGGTTGGCTGACATCGCGCAATTTCAGCAGCAAGATGCTAACCTCTGGAAGCGGCGGCAGATCTTCATCTGGCCTTACAGCACGAAGGCCTGCAGGCAGGTCGGCGATTGACATGGTCGCAGTTACTGCCAAACCAGCGGAAGCTGCTGCCAAGAGTCCGGCGGTCGTATTGGATGTCGCAACCTTGCGATAATTTCGGTTGCTTTGTTCAAGGGCGCGAACGGCAAGACCGTGCCAAAGGCATTCCGTCAACCACGCGGGGCGAAACTGGCATTCAGACGGCGACAGAGCCAGCGGCAATGGGTCACGCAGGTGTTGGTTATGGGTTTTGGACGTAACCCACAGCAAGCGTTGCCGCCAAAGCTCAAATGCTGGCCATAAAATTGGTTTGGCGCACAAATTCAGGGCTTTGATAACTGTGATTGCTTTCACTGGAGCAGCTGATGAAGAAATGGCGCTGACAGATTGGCAGAAATATGGTAGTGGTGAAAGCGATCTTCGTCCGATTGCTCATTATTCAAACACTCAAGTAGATCATCAAAATTCGCTCGATGCGATGTTGATGCGTGGTTTTTGATTGAACGCTAAATCGATTAACAGGAGAGAGCATTATGCATAAATACATTATTGAAAGAGCTTTGCCGGGAATTGGTGGTTCTACGACTGCCCAGCTTTGCCAAGCTGCGGCAACTTCCAACGCTGCGTTGGCTGAAATTGGCAAAGATGTGCAGTGGGTCGAATCTTATGTCACGGCTGACCAAACCTATTGCGTCTATTTAGCCAAAGATGAAGCCACGGTACTTCGACACGCCAAACTTTCAGGCTTTCCGGCAACGCGCATTGTTGAAGTGAAAACCATGTTCGATCCCACCACGGCAACGCCTGCCTGAGGCCAATCACTTCACTTAAAATAATCCTGCAATGGCCTGACTTCGATGGCACCGGCTTTGTTGGCGGTGATTGCCTTCGTGGCGCTGATAATGCCGGGCAGGGTGGTGAAATAGGGCACCTTTTGCATCACTGCGGTTCGGCGGATGGATTTGCCGTCGGATTCTGATGAGCGGGTTTCAGTGGTGTTGAGCACCAGTTGAATTTCGCCGTTCTTAATGGCGTCCACCACATGCGGGCGGCCTTCCAGCACTTTGTTAATTCTGGTGGAGGCAACGCCTTTGCTTTCAAAGAAGCTATGATTGCCGGCTGTGGCTTTGATGGTGAAACCCATTTCGACCAGTTTTTTGACAGAAGGCAAAACGCGGGCGCGGTCAGCTTCTCGCACTGATACAAACACAGTGCCGCTGAGTGGCATGCGGTTGCCCGCACCCAGCTGGGCTTTGGCGAAGGCCAAGTCGTAAGTCT
This sequence comes from Hyphomicrobiales bacterium, assembly GCA_031416755.1. Classification (GTDB taxonomy): domain Bacteria; phylum Pseudomonadota; class Alphaproteobacteria; order Rhizobiales; family Aestuariivirgaceae; genus Aestuariivirga. Next base: position 21,588 of record JANOUE010000094.1, on the reverse strand, counting down.
TGTCGAGGCCCATGACTTCGCCTGTGGAACGCATTTCTGGTCCTAACAGAACATCCACACCCGGGAAGCGGCTGAACGGGAAAACGGCTTCTTTTACAGCAACATGCGCGAGTTTCTTATGCTTCAACTTGAAGCTGGCAACAGACTCGCCTGCCATCACACGGGCAGCAATTTTGGCCACGGGTTCGCCAATCACTTTGGCCACGAAAGGCACAGTGCGCGAAGCACGGGGGTTCACTTCGAGAATATAAACTTCATCATCCTTGATGGCAAATTGCACATTCATCAGGCCCACCACGTTGAGCGCCAGTGCCAGTTTTTTAGCTTGGGCTTCAAGCTCGGCAATGATCGGGGCTTTGAGTGAGTAGGGTGGCAATGAACAGGCGGAATCGCCAGAGTGCACGCCAGCTTCTTCAATGTGCTCCATCACACCTGCGATGAACACATCCTTGCCATCACAAATCGCATCTACGTCAACTTCAATAGCGTTGCTGAGATAGCTATCGATCAACACAGGCGAGTCGCCTGAGACGGTCACGGCCTCGGTGATGTAGCGTTGCAGGCCAACGTCATCTTTGACGATTTCCATGGCTCTGCCACCCAACACATAGGATGGGCGGATGACCACGGGATAGCCGATGCGCTTGGCGATTTTTTTGGCTTCAGCACCTGAATAGGCCATGCCGTTTTCAGGTTGCTTGAGTTTTAATTTCTTTACGAGCTTAGAGAAACGCTCACGGTCTTCCGCCAAGTCGATCATATCTGGCGTGGTGCCGAGGATGGGAACGCCTGCGGCTTCGAGCGCATTGGCGAGCTTCAATGGCGTCTGCCCGCCGAATTGAACGATGACGCCTTTCAGTGTGCCGTTGGTTTTTTCGATGCGGATGATCTCGAGAACGTCTTCGGCGGTGAGCGATTCAAAATACAAACGATCCGACGTGTCGTAATCCGTCGACACGGTTTCGGGATTGCAGTTGACCATGATTGTTTCATAACCGGCATCATGCAGGGCAAAGCAGGCATGGCAACAGCAATAATCAAACTCAATGCCTTGACCAATACGGTTTGGCCCGCCGCCAAGAATGATAATTTTTTCACGATCAGAAGGGTGCGCTTCATTACCATCTTTACCCGCGAGGCCCGTCTCATATGTCGAGTACATATAAGCCGTGGGAGAGGCAAACTCAGCGGCGCAGGTATCAATGCGCTTGAACACCGGATGCACTTTTAATTTGGTGCGGTGTTTCAGAACTTTGTCTTCTTTAATCCCCGCCAAGAATCCTAAGCGCTTATCAGAAAAGCCCATGGCTTTAAGTTTGCGTAGATTCTGAGCATCCTTTGGTAAACCTTTGTTTTTAATTAGTTTTTCAGTTTCCACCAACTCTTGAATTTGACGTAAGAACCAAGGCTCATATTTGCAGGATGCGAAGATTTGATCAACGGTTGCACCATGCCGGAAGGCCTGTGCGATTTTGAGCAAACGATCCGGCGTGGGCATTCCCAAGGCAGCGCGAATGGCATTTTTATCATCGCCTTCACCTATGCCTGGAATTTGAACTTCATCAAAACCTGAGAGGCCCGTTTCAAGCCCGCGCAAGGCTTTCTGCATCGACTCTTGGAAGGTGCGGCCAATGGCCATGACTTCGCCCACCGACTTCATTGACGTGGTGAGCAGGGGTGCCGAGCCTGGAAATTTTTCAAAAGCAAAGCGTGGAATTTTTACGACGACATAATCGATGCTGGGCTCGAAGCTCGCAGGTGTTGCGCCGCCGGTAATATCATTGGCCAATTCATCGAGGGTATATCCCACAGCAAGTTTCGCTGCGATTTTTGCAATGGGAAATCCGGTGGCTTTTGATGCCAGTGCGGACGAACGCGACACACGCGGGTTCATCTCAATGACCACCAATCTGCCATCGGCCGGGTTCACGCCGAACTGCACGTTGGAGCCGCCGGTCTCAATGCCAATCTCACGCAGCACTGCAATCGACGCATTGCGCATGATCTGATATTCTTTGTCGGTCAAGGTGAGGGCAGGAGCCACGGTGATTGAGTCACCAGTGTGCACACCCATCGGGTCAATGTTTTCGATGCAGCAGATGATGATGCAATTATCCGCGGTGTCGCGCACCACTTCCATTTCATATTCTTTCCAACCGAGCACAGATTCTTCGATCAGCACTTCGGCGGTGGGCGAAGCATCCAAGCCTTGCTCAATAATGTTCAAAAACTCGTCGCGGTTATAAGCAATGCCGCCGCCGGTTCCACCCAATGTGAAGGAAGGACGGATGATGCAGGGCAGGCCCACATCCAACATCGCCTCAAAGGCTTCAACCATGGCGCGGTTGCGATAATTCTTCTGGCGGTCAGCCTCTCCTTCAGCCCAGAATTTCTCAAAAGCTTCAGCGTCAACAGCGCTGGCGCGGCCTTCGGTGTAGGCGGCTTTATCTGCATCCTTGGCAAGGCTGGCATTGGCGAGGCGCGACCGCGGGGTTTCGAGGCCAATGCGCTTCATGGCTTCGCGGAACAATTCACGGTCTTCAGCCATGTCGATGGCTTCGGCCTTGGCGCCAATCAGCTCCACATTGAATTTTTCCAACACGCCCATTTTATTGAGCGAAAGTGCTGTATTCAAAGCGGTTTGCCCGCCCATGGTGGGCAACAGCGCAAGCTTATCATTTGGACGAAGGGCGCGCTCGCGTTCGATAATTTTTGCGACAACTTCCGGCGTGATCGGCTCAACGTAAGTGGCATCGGCCAGATCTGGGTCGGTCATAATGGTGGCCGGATTGGAGTTCACCAGAATAACGCGGTAGCCTTCCTCTTTCAGCGCTTTGACGGCTTGGGTGCCGGAATAATCAAATTCGCAAGCTTGGCCAATAATAATTGGTCCCGCCCCAATGATGAGGATGGATTTAATGTCGGTGCGTTTTGGCATGTGAAGGAATCCTGATTTGGGGTTTCCTACACAAGTGAGACAGAGATTCCAACCCCATGTGGAAAGATTTTTGTGCAGTGCGGGATTTGGCGGCATTGAAACGCTGATTTAAGCTTATATTTCGGCACTTTGGCGATAGTTTTAGGACTTGTGCCAGCGAAGGGGCGTGGTTTTTTCCCTGATGATTGTGCCTTTTGCTTCTAAATCAAGTTGTACGGCTTTTTTCCACCAGCCGGCTGTGGCGCCTTGCGGAAATAAATTTTCGTTCAGTTTAGGTAGAATTTTCTGGCCTATTTCTTCGGCGGTCAGGCCAGGTGATTTCGAAGGCAGTATGTGCAGAAAGGCAAGTTTCATGGCATTGAATTTCTCGGCGTCGACTTGATAAGTCTTGCCGGGGTGCAGTACATTTTCAATTTCAATTTTATTGGATTTTGGAGCAGGCATTTGAACACCCTTTTTATGCAGATTTGGCATGCTAGGTTAGTATTTATTTGCAAACCAACGCGGCATAGGTTTTCGATGGGGTTGGCATCTCTTCACGTTAGCAAGTTAAAGGCACGTCAGTAAACCATGCGACAACACAAAGAACAACTTTAGATGGCCGATGAGACAAAATTTATAGGGCGAGCTTTGATAGAGGGCTCTGCTTGCGGTGCACTGCTTTATGCCAATGTAGGTTTAAGTTTTTGGGGTGGGGTTGATGCTGCTACTGGCGATGTTGTTGATCGTCACCATCCATTAGCTGGGCAAAATTTGGTCGGAAAGATTCTCGCTATTCCATCGGGGCGCGGCTCTTGTACGGGCAGTGGGGTTCTGTTGGAGCTTATATTAAATGGCGCTGCACCGGCTGCTTTGCTGTTTGAGCATGTTGAGGAAATTCTCACGCTGGGGGTTATTGTAGCGGAGGAAATTTTTGCAAAATCAATTCCGGTTGTGGTTTTGGGTGCGGCCAATTTTCAACAGCTTAAAGATGTTCAGTTTGTGAAAATTCAAGGTAGCGAAGTTTCATGTGCGCGCACAGCAATGGCCACTGCTGCACCGAAAGCATTTGCTTTGAAAGATATTATGCAAACGACGACACTTGACGCTGCTGATAAAGCGGCACTTACAGGTGCAAAGGGCCGGGCAGTGCAAGCGTCCATGCGGATCATTTTACGAATGGCTGAGCTTCAGGGGGCAACGACACTTCTTTCGGTCACCCGAGCGCATATTGATGGCTGCCTTTATATTGGTCCGTCTGGAATATTATTTGCCGAGAAGCTGCGTGATTGGGGAGGAAAAGTTGTGATCCCAACAACTCTCAACGCAATCTCTGTTGATGAATTGCGCTGGCGTGCCCACGGCATTGCGCCCACACTTGGTGTGGCTTCGATGCGCTTGGCCGCGGCCTATGTGGCGATGGGGGCTGCGGCCACTTACACTTGCGCGCCCTATTTGCTCGAAAGCCCACCGTTACAGGGCGAACAAATTGTGTGGGCGGAATCTAACGCCGTGGTGTTTGCCAACAGTGTGCTGGGTGCCAGAACTGTTAAATATCCTGACTATCTTGATATCTGCATTGCACTCACGGGTCGTGCGCCATTGTCTGGTGTGCATATCGATGCCAATCGCCGTGCCGGCGTGATGGTGCGCCTTCCAGAATTGCAAAGCGTGGATGATGGTTTTTTTGCGCTGCTGGGTTATCATGTGGGCTTGCTCTGCCCCAATCAGATTCCTTTGGTGGTTGGGTTAACGAATTTTGATGTGTGCCATGATGATATGAAGGCGTTTGGTGCTGCCTTTGCCACCACGTCGGCTGCACCTATGTTTCATATTCTGGGGGTTACGCCAGAGGCGATGCATGCAGACTTGCCAGCCATTGATATTCGCGCACAAGATTTGTTGCACAGTTGGAAGGAACTCAACAGCGCTACCGAACCACGCGTTGATGTGATCTGCCTGGGCTCACCTCATTTCTCGTTTGAAGAATTTGTGAAATTGGCGGGTTTGTGCGAGGGCCGCGTCAAAAATTCTGCCGTTGCATTTATCATCACCAGTGGTCGCCACATTTATGAAAAAGCTAAGGCCGCAGGTGCAGTGGCGGAACTCGAAAAATTTGGCGTGCAAATTGTTTGCGACACGTGTTGGTGTCAGATCGGTGAGCCGCTGTTTCCGCCACAGGCCAAAACCTTGATGACCAATTCTGGCAAGTATGCCCATTACGGCCCCAGCCTTGTCGGCAGACCAGTTTATTTGGGCAACATGGCTGATTGTGTGGATGTTGCTTGCACAGGTCTGGCGAAAAGCGAATTGCCGCAATGGTTGGGGCAATTGCTTCACTCGTGAAATTTGGGCAACATGACCGAAATCGCTGCGGTAAACGATGGCGAGACGGGAGTGATTTATGATCAAACGCCAGGCCGCAGCACCAGCCAAATATATTTCAGCAACCCAAGCTGCAGCTTTGGTTAAGTCTGGCGATTGGGTGGATTATGGCACTTCGCTGGTGCAGCCGGATGTGTTTGATGCGGCACTGGCGTTGCGCAGTTCCGAGCTCGCCAATGTGAAAATTCGTTCTTGCCTCTCCATCAAGCCGCGTGCGGTTTTGGATGCGGACCTTGCGGCTGAACATTTCCACATGTTCAGCTGGCATTTTTCTGGTTATGACCGCAAGAAACATGACGCTGGGCAGATGGGCTATTTGCCGTTGAATTTGGGTGAGGTGCCGGATTATTATCGGCGTTTCATTGCGCCCGTTGATGTGGTGATTTTCAAATGTTGCCCGGTGGATGAAAACGGGTTTTTCAATTTCAGCGCTGCAAACTTATGGCACCGAGCAGTTCTGGAACGCGCGAAAATTGTTATTGTCGAAGTGACAACTGCTAACCCTTATGTTTATGGGCAAGACAATGGCGTGCATGTGAGTGAGGTGGATTATATTATCGAAGGCGATAATCAATTGCCCACGCAGCTGCCAAACCCGCCGCCCACAGAAATTGATCGCGCCGTGGCGCAGTTTATTACGGCGGAAATTAACGATGGAGATTGCTTGCAAATTGGCATTGGCGGCATGCCTAATGCGGTGTGCAGTTTGCTTATGGAAAGTGGCGCAAAAAATCTGGGTGTTCACACCGAGATGATGACTGATGGCATTGGAGAGCTTTATAAAGCCGGGCGCGTTACGGGCGATCATAAGCACCTTAACAAAGGCAAAATTGCTTACACATTTTGCCTTGGCTCAAGTTGGCTTTATGACATGCTGGGCCGCAACCATGATTTTGAATGCTGGCCAGTGGATTACACCAACGCACCTCATATTATTATGCAGAATGACAATGTGGTTTCGATCAATAACACCACGCAAATTGATTTGCAGGGGCAGGCAGCATCCGAGTCTGATGGGCACCGCCATATCAGTGGCACAGGTGGGCAATTGCAATTTGTGCGCGGAGCCTATGCTTCCAAGAATGGCAAGTCATTTATTTGCCTTTCTTCGACTTATGTCAAAAAGGGCGAACGCCGCAGCCGCATTGTTCTAAACTTGACCAAGGGCAATATCGTCACCACGCCGCGTTCAGATGTGATGTATGTGGTGACCGAATTTGGCATGGTTTGCCTTAAAGGAAAATCAGTGGCCGAACGGGCACTGGCGCTGATTGCAATTGCCCATCCTGATTTCAGAGAAGAGCTGGAGCGCGACGCCTATGAGCACCACCTCATCGCGCGCGGGGTTTCCTTTTAGGTTTGCTAGGGCGATTTTGATTTTTCGGTGAAAAGTCAAAACGCTTAACAGGGTGCAATCAGGTTCGAGAGGGGATGAAGGGGGAATTATCCCCTTGAAGCAAGTTTATCGTCGTGTGGAGATGACCGCAGATTTTATTTCGATATAAAGTCGCCTGACAGCAGTGTTTTCAGACACTAACCATTCATGTTCAATTAGGCTAAGGGCGTCTTTCATGCGGGCAGCCGCTGTTGGTGAGGTGCACGATAGCTTAATTAGACTTAACTTTTTGAACCGTCCGTCTCCAACGCCAAATTTACTGACCATTTGCTTCATGTCGCCATCACAAGCTACCAATATGGCTTCATTTGCTTCAGCGGCCACGCAGACTAAATCATCAGGCGAGCCTGTTGCTATGCAATTTCGAAGTAAAATAACTTCGTGTCCGGCGTCAGTTAAGACAGTGCCGACCGTGTCAGGTACGCCCTCATCAAGAAAGAATTTCAGGTGCGTCCCCTAATTTTTAAGCTGCCTTTGGATAATTAATAACTGCCTTTACATCCTCGGTAGTCAGCGATGGGTATTCACTCAGAATTTGTTCAACCGTATAACCCGCCTCATAAAATTCTTGAACGCTGCGAACAGGGATGCGTGTTCCAGAAATTACCGGAACGTTATGCGCGACAGTGCGGGTCTTTATGATTTTTCCAACTTTGTCTGACGATCGTATAGAGAGCGCTTCAACATCACGCTTCGTGTCGGAAAGAATTTCGCTCAGTCGTATCCCTATCATATATTGACCGCTTACAATCTCTTGCTGGCGACCAGATTCCGGATCATCGAATATAACCTTACGATTAAGTACGTAAAGTGTAGTTCGCGTCCAAGCAGAATTGTCCATACCGTCGAGCCGTGGTGCGACTTCTCGCAGGTGTGAGAGTTGCACATTATACTGGCTTACTAACACTGAGAGCACTCTAAGTGAGGCCACATCGTTAAACGTATAAATTCTGCTATATGCGAGACGTCGGTTTTCAGAAGCAAGGCTAGGTGTAAAAAATTTGGTTCTATCCCAGTAACGAAGGCGCGACAGGCTAACACCAGTCAGGCGTTGCACCTGCTCTTCGGTGAACGCCGATACCACAACATTTGAATCGGCTTTGGACATGATGTATGTTAACTCCAAACTTTGGCCTTATAAAGGGGGTGACCTCAAATGAATAAAAATTACGTTACGCTTTCAGAAGCGTTAAAGAATGGGCGATTACAAGAGTTTGTTCGTCAACAAGAAGAGAGGATAGCCGTCTCGCCTGACAAACGCCATTTTGACGCCTTGGTAAAACAGGCCGTTAAAGCGCCTTTACATCGGATATCATAACTGAGTTGACGCGCTGGCGCCTCTTGGCGGTTCTCTCACGTAGCGCCACATTTCAATTCCGTGATGTGGCCAAAGACCTCGCTAAAATCGCCCAGCACTTAAATGTCCGTGAGTGGAAATCAGCTCTGGGCTGAAAAATTTGATCGCCATATCGGTGAATTGTTTGCCCTGCAAGTTCAACTGGTGCGTAGCATCGTCAGCACGCTTGTCGGGCGCGTTCAGGCCGCCGCTGTGCAGCGCGCCAACCGCAAACCACTCACCAATTTGTTAGCCTATGAATGTTACTTGAAAGGCAATGCTTTGCGCTGTGACGTGGCGGTCGAACCGATGCAAGCTCGACATTTCTTTGAGCAAGCAATTGCCCTTGACCCTGATTATGGATTGGCACTTGACGGCTTTCTCGCTTGTCGCCGCATGGTTGTCCCAAGTGCAAGGTAATTCTCAATGGGAACTAGCAGGGGTGCTCCCAGGTTCGAGAGGGGGCGTTGTTCTTGCCCGGTTGCACCCGCTGCCGCATTCGCCCCCAAGTTGAGGCGAAACTGAATCTTATGCTTCTCTGCAGCGATTGATTTTGCAGGAGTCGATCATGATTTGGCCTTTCACGGGCCAAGCTTGGTTTTTAAAAACGATCGTAATGTTGGCCTTCTTGAATTGGGTGGGCATTTCATTGTGGGCAATTGCACCAGCAGATAAAAAGGCCACGGTGAGGATGATGATTGAGGCGAAGGTTTTCATGTTAACTCACTCCTTGAAAGCTTGATCGTTGAACTTGAAGACAGCTTGCACCCCAGCTTTGGAACCCTGCCTGAATGGCGCGTTCATCTGGCGTTTAGAATTAGGCAAAGACGAAGCCTTCACGAAATCCATAGAATTTTGTTTTCATCAGTCATAAGATGCAGTGATCACCATTATTTGAGGAAGCTCGTGACTTATCAAATTGCTGGAAAACTCACTTTAAATTTGCCCGTCTTTCAGGCCCCCATGGGTGGAACGGCGACACCGCAGCTCGCAGCGGCAGTTTGCGAAGCTGGCGGTCTGGGTGGGCTCGGGCTGGTTGGCTGTTCGGTTCAAGAGGCTGTTGAGCTTATTGATGAAACAGCTGCACGAACGTCTCATGCCTTCAATGTAAATTTTTTCTGTCACCAGCAAAAAATTTGTACGCCTGCGCTCGGGCATGGCTGGATCGAAAGCGCAGGGCCTCTGTTCAAACAATTGGGAGTGCAGGCACCAGAAACCCTGCAAGAAAGCTTTGGCAGTTTCATTGGCGATAGTGCGATGCTCGCTATGCTTCTGGAAAAGAGGCCCCGGGTTATTAGCTTTCATTGCGGCCTTCCGCATCAGCAGCAACTTTCTGCCCTTCGCGAGACGGGTGCATTGCTGATTGCCAGTGCAACTAACTTAGCTGAGGCGAAAAGCATTGAGAAAGCTGGTCTGGATGCTGTGATCGCGCAAGGATGGGGCGCTGGAGGCCACAGGGGAATATTCGATCCTGATGGGCCAGATGAACAATTGGACACTGAAACCCTCACGCGGCTCTTGGCAAAAAACGTCAATTTGCCGGTAATTGCTGCGGGCGGAATAATGGACGGCGCAGATGTTAAAGATGCTCTATCTTGGGGTGCAATCGCTGCCCAGATGGGCACAGCCTTCATCAGTTGTCCCGAAAGCGCAGCCGACGATTTTTACCGGGCAAGCCTGAATGCGCAAAGCACGACAATAATGACACGTGCCGTTACTGGTCGTCCCGCTCGATTTATTAGGAATGATGCAATTGACTTTCTAGCAGCATTTCCTGAATGCGAAGTGCCCCCATTTCCTTACCCCTATGAGCTTTCGGATGCGCTGAATGTAGCAGCAAAAAACGCTACGGATCTCAGATTTTCTTGTCACCTCGCTGGCAGTGGATTTGCAAAATCGCGCCATGTTTCGGCAACACTTTTGATGGCAGAATTTGCTGCAGCACTTGCACAATAAAAAACCCCGGGGAGGACCGGGGTTTCTTTGACTTGGCTTTCGGAAACTTGCAGGGGACCGAGAGCTTTTTACTTAAGACTTGAAAAGAAAAATTGGAACCGAGGCGGCTTGCACGTGATCTTCCGTGAGGGGGCGGGGTTCGTTAGATCAGTTTCAAACTTTCGCCCCGGTTCCTAAGAACCCTGCTGGCGGGGGGGGCGGGTTACCAGCAAGGCTATCTTCATGAATTTGATGGCGTGTCTGAACAATCTTCAACCGCGCATTTTTCCACAGCAATGCCGTCGATCACGCCCTGAATTTGGGGGTAAATGTCGTTCTTCATCACAAACGATACGTTCTTGTTGTTCTCGATTGGGTATTGATCGGCTGGCGCAATGCTGGCGATGGCTGTTGCGGCTGAACCGAGGATTGTGAGTACGAAGAGGGTGTAGCGGATCATTTTGTTAGTCTCCCTTTTGATGTTGAGGTGACTATGGCCGTTGGACTTGGAACCCTGTCTGAATGCGTCGTTCATCTGCCGTTTATCTTTCTTTTTCTCGTGATGATGCCTTTTTGCCAGATGATTGTGACGGAGTTTTCTTCTAATCATGGTGGAAATGGGAGCTTGTTGTGAATGTCTGATGACCTGAATTTTATGTCCGCCACAAAGTTGGCAAAGCTTTTCAAGAAGCGCAAAGCCTCTCCGGTCGAGGTGGCAAAGGCCTGTTTGGCGCGGATTTCGGTTCTCGAAAACGCAGTGAATGCCATGAGCTTTGTGGACGAAAAAATCACTTTAAAACAAGCAGTTAAAAGCGAAAATCGCTGGCATAAGGGCGAAGAACTTGGGCCCTTGGATGGCGTACCGGCATTAATCAAAGATTTACTGTTGGTTAAAGGCTGGCCAACATTACGGGGGTCTAAAACTGTCGATCCTACCCAGAAATGGAACCAGGATGCCCCATCTGTGGCAAGGTTAAGGGAGGCGGGGGCGGTATTTATGGGCATGACCACCACGCCAGAGTTTGGTTGGAAAGGCGTTACAGATTCGCTGCTGACTGGAATTACGCGCAACCCATGGAATTTGGAAACAACACCGGGCGGTTCATCTGGCGGCTCGGCTGCGGGCTTGGCGGCTGGTTATGCACCCTTGGCGTTGGGCACGGATGGGGGCGGCAGTATTCGCATTCCGGCTTCGTTTACGAGCACATTTGGTTTGAAGCCCAGCTTTGGGCGGGTGCCAGCCTATCCCCTATCGCCATTTGGCAGCGTGGCACATGTGGGGCCGATGACGCGCAATGTTGCGGATGCGGCTGTGATGATGAATGCTATCGCACAGCCAGATTCTCGCGATTGGACCAGCTTGGCTTTTGACAAGGTGGATTACTCGGCGAATTTAGCGAAGGGGGTTGAGGGCATGACTTTCGCCTATTCGCCAACGCTTGGCTATGTGACAGTTGACCCTGAAGTGGACCGTTTGGTGAAGTCTGCCATTAAAGTGTTGCGTGATTTGGGGGCCAAAGTGGTTCGCATTGATCCGGGCTTTGCTGATCCGGCGGAAATGTTTCGCGTGCTGTGGTGGAATGGGGCGCGGGCCGCACTTGGTGCATTGCCGCCGGAAAAATTGGCCTTATTGGAACCGGCGCTGGCCGATGTGGTGGAGCAATCACGGTCCATCACCGTTGAGCAATTGAATGAAGCAAACAAGCAACGCGGCGCATTGGGCAGCCAAATGCGAGCGTTTATGTTGCGTTATGATGCATTGCTCACACCCATGATGCCGATACCAGCATTTGAAGCTGGAAAACTGCAACCTAACGAACCTGATAATCACGGGAAGTGGGTGAATTGGACGCCATTTTCTTATCCGTTCAATCTTACGCAGCAACCTGCCGCATCTGTGCCTTGCGGATTCACGAAAGCAGGAATGCCGGTGGGTTTGCATGTTGTGGGGCGGATGTTTGAAGACAGGCGCGTGCTGCGAATTTGTGCTGCTTATGAAGGTGCTACAGATTTTGAGAACAAACACCCCAAACTGTGACGGAAATTCACTGTTCAGGTTTGAATAAAAAGTGTTATCAGCGGGCAGTCACAGTTGTGCATAAGGCACATGAGCAAGAGCAAAGGAAGCGGCACATGACAAAATTGATTTTGGGTTCGGCGATTGTTTTAGGTTTACCTGGAAACGCATTTGCCAATGGCGATCATGCGGGCAATGGCTGGCATGTGGTTGGCCATATGTTGAGCGAACCAGATCATTTGGCCCTCCTGTCACTGGTTGCACTTGCCGTGGTTTTCGCAATTAGAAAATATCGCAGCCAAGCTTGATGTCGCAGAAAAATGCCAGCACCCATGATGTGATTGTCATTGGTGCAGGCGCCGCTGGTTTGATGGCCGCGATCACTGCTGGCGCACGCGGTGCTCGCGTGGTGGTGTTGGATCATCTTGACTATGTAGGGTCTAAGATTTTGATTTCTGGTGGCGGGCGCTGCAATTTCACCAATAGCGGAACCTCGGCCAAAAACTTCATTTCACAAAACCCGCATTTTTGCCGATCGGCCTTGAGCCGTTATACACCCGCTGATTTTCTGGCGCTGATTGAAAAACATAAAATTTCCTGGCACGAAAAAACACTGGGGCAATTGTTTTGTGACGGTTCGGCCAAGCAGATTGTGGCGATGCTGATGGCTGAATGTGCGGCGGCCAATGTTGATATCAGATTGAACGTCAAAATTTCAGACTTACGGAAAGCTGAGAAGTTTTTGGTTGAGTCTACGTTTGGCTCGTTTGAAGCACCGCAGGTGGTTCTGGCCACGGGGGGCTTATCAATCCCAAAAATGGGGGCCACGGGGTTTTCACTCGATGTGGCCAAGAAGTTTGGCTTGCGTTTAGTGCAGCACAAGCCAGGGCTTGTTCCGCTTCGAGCCCCAGCAGATGTTTTGCAATTTTACACTGATCTTTCCGGGTTGGCACTTCCGGCCACCACACAAGCGGGCAAGATGAAATTTGCTGAGAATATCTTATTCACACATCGTGGCCTTTCGGGGCCAGCTATATTGCAAGCCTCTTCTTATCTCGAAGCTGGAGATCCAGTGATGATTGATATGGTTCCCAGTGTTGATGTGGCGCAGCATTTAAAGCAACGCAAACACGCAAGACCAAAGGCAGAACTTAAGACCATACTTAGCGAGTTGGTGCCGCAGCGCTTGGCGCAGGCTTTGGCCGCTGACGTGACAATGGAAAAATTTTCGGGCGAGGCGATTTTACAACTTGCCGAGAAGCTCAAAAACTGGACACTCATTCCCGCTGGCACGGAAGGTTATGCCAAGGCCGAGGTGATGGTGGGAGGAGTTTCCACAGAAGAGCTCTCATCAAAAACCATGGAAGCCAAAAAGTTTCCTGGGCTTTATGTGATAGGTGAGGCAGTGGACGTAACTGGTTGGTTGGGCGGGTATAATTTCCAATGGGCTTGGGCATCCGGATTTGCTGCGGGGGCGGCTGTTGCTTCCTCCTCCTCATGCTGAGGAGCGAGCTATGCCGCAAAACCCACATGGGTTTTCGGCTAAGCGAGCCTCGAAGCATTGGTTGACACGCGCACCCTTCGAGGCCGTGTTCCACGGCACCTCAGGGTGAGGGGGACTTAAACATCTCCCGCAACACATTCTTCTGCACCTTGCCCATGGCATTGCGCGGTAGAGTTTCGATAAAAATAATTGCTTTAGGTTGTTTGAATTTTGCGAGATTGATTTGCTGCGGGGGAGGCGACATCCAACCGATCATAAATCACAAAAGCCGTCATTCCCGCCCCCGCCTTCGCGAGGACAGGCTTCGGCGGGAATCTAACTTCCTACAAGTCGCTCAAATCAAAGTTGGATTCCCGCCTACGCGGGAATGACGAATTAAGGGAGGGACTTAAACATCTCCCGCAACACATTCTTCTGCACTTTGCCCATGGCATTGCGCGGTAGAGTTTCGATAAAAATAATTGCTTTGGGTTGTTTGAATTTTGCGAGTTTGATTTGCAGCGCTGATCTTATTTCGGCTTCGGTCACGGCGCCGCTTCTAACTACAATGGCGGTCACGGCTTCACCGAAATCTTTATGCGGCACGCCAATCACAGCGCTTTCTAAAACGCCCTCGATGGCATCAATTTCATTTTCAATTTCGATGGGATAGACATTAAAGCCGCCGGTGATGACCAAATCTTTGCCACGGCCCACAATATATAGATAACCATACTCATCGAAGCGGCCTAGGTCGCCGGAGATGAAATAGCCATCGCGAAATTCAGCGGCGGTTTTTTCCGGGTTGCGCCAATAGCCCTTAAAAACGTTGGGGCCTTTGATTTCGATCATGCCAATTTCGCCGCGGCTTGCATCAATGCGGATGTCAATATCGGGCAAAGGAAAGCCCACACTGCCAGCAATGCGTTTGCCTTCATAAGGGTTTGATGAGTTCATATTGGTTTCGGTCATGCCGTAGCGTTCAAGAATAGCATGGCCGGTTTTGGCAGACCATTCACGATGGGTTTCGGCGAGGAGGGGTGCTGAGCCTGAAATGAAGAGGCGGATATTTTTTACGCGATCATGGTTGAGTTCTGAATGATCAAGCAGCCGCGTGTAAAAAGTTGGTACGCCCATCAAAGTCGTGGCGCGGGGCATGAAGTTGATTATTTGCTGTGCGTCGAACTTTGGGAGATAGATCATAGATGCACTTGCCAATATTATCGTGTTGGTGGCCACAAACAGGCCGTGGGTGTGATAGGTGGGCAATGCATGGATAAGAATATCACCAGCCGTGAAGCGCCAAATATTCACCAGAGATTTTGCGTTCGACAATAGATTGCCATGGCTGAGCATGGCGCCTTTTGATTTTCCGGTGGTGCCGGAGGTGTAGAGAATGGCGGCGAGATCGTCGGGATTACGAAGGGCGGTTTCAAAATGTGCTGATTGCGATTGGGCGAGATCGACCAAGCTTCCCGTGTTATTTGCGTTCAATGTGAGAGTGGTGAAGTTGCCGGACATTGAGCGGGAAGAATCGCAGACCAAAATGCGTGGTTCGGCATCACCCAGAAAATATGCCATCTCACTTTCGGTATAAGCGGTGTTGAGCGGCAAGAAGATGGCACCGCATCTCACCACGGCTAAATATAGCGCCAATGCAGTTACTGATTTTTCGACCTGTGCTGCAACGCGGTCATCAGGCTTTAATCCGGCTGCTACAAGTGCATTGGCGATTTGGCCGGAGAGGTTGAAGATATCTTCGTAGGAGATGATCTCAGCTTTGTCGGTTTCGATGAATTTCGCTGATAAGTTTTTTTGGGCTTGGAAAAAATGTTGAAAGATATTGTCATTCATGGTCTGGTTCATCCACAGGCATTTAACGTGGATATTCCTTTGCAGAATTTAATTGAAAAGTCAGCGGTGGAATTGGCCGCAGCTATCAGAGCCAAACATTTTTCTGTGCGTGAAGTTGTGACGGCATTTCTAAATCAGATTGAAAAGCTTAATCCCGCGCATAACGCAATTGTCTCGCTGCGCCCTCGTTCGGAGATTTTAACCGAGGCTGATGCGTGTGATAGCGCGGAGCCGAAGGGCGCTCTGTTTGGACTGCCGATTGCCATTAAGGATTTGGCGCAGACCAAAGGTTTGCGCACCACATTTGGCTCTCCGATTTACAAAGATTTTGTGCCCGCAGAAGATGATTTGCATGTGGCGCGCATTCGCGCGGCGGGGGCCATTATCATAGGCAAAACCAATGTGCCGGAATGGGGCTTTGGTTCGCAAACTTATAACCCGGTGTTCGGGCCTACGCGCAATGCATATGATCGTAGTTTGACTGCTGGAGGGTCCAGCGGAGGAGCAGCCGTGGCACTGGCCTTGAATATGGTGCCGCTTGCTGATGGCAGCGATATGGGGGGCTCGCTGCGCAATCCAGCAGCTTACAATAATATCTATGGTTTTAGGCCGTCGCAGGGCCGGGTGCCAGCTTACCCGTCATCAGACATGTTTATGACGCAGATGGCAACTGAAGGCCCCATGGGGCGCTGCGTGGATGATGTTGCATTGCTATTGTCTGTGCAGGCGGGCCGCGATGAACGGGTGCCGCTTTCACTTGGTGGTGATGGATCGGAATTTGCGTCGCCACTTGTTCCAGATGCAAAAGGTAAACGCGTTGCTTGGCTGGGCGATTTGCAGGGTGCGCTGGCGGTGGAACCTGGGATTCTGGAGGTTTGTGAGGCAGGGCTTTCTTGCCTGAAAAACGCTGGAGCTAACCTTGAACATTTCGTGCCGGAATTTGATTTCGAGCGGTTATGGCAAGCTTTTAGAGTGTTGCGCCAGTATAGTGTAGGTGGCGGGTTGATGGCCCATTACAATAGCCCGGCAGAACGTGCCTTGATGAAGCCCGAAGCCATTTGGGAAGTTGAGCAAGCATTGAAGCTTTCTGCGCATGATGTTTATCAAGCTTCCGTTGTGCGTTCAGAATGGTACAGTTGTGTGATGGCGGCATTTGAAAAATTTGATTTTCTCGCCCTGCCAACAGCTCAAGTGTTTCCTTTTCCAGTTGAACAGCATTGGCCCACGTCAATTCATGGTGTTGCCATGGACTCCTATCATCGCTGGATGCAAATTGTATCGCTTGGCACCATGACTGGCTGCCCAATCATCAATGTTCCAGTAGGATTTGAAGGCAATCGCGCCATGGGACTGCAACTCATGGGCAAGCCGCAGAATGATCTTGGGGTCTTGCGGTTGGCACGGGCCTACGAATTGAACTGGACCCACATTTAACCCATTGTAAGACTGTCACATAAGAGTCATAAATGTTGGGGAAATAGCCTTAGAGCCATCTTTAGTGGCCAGTTATTGCATTGAGCGGCAGGCATTGTGCCTTCTGCACTATCGGAGGAGTGAAACTATGAAGACATCGAATACGCTAGATACTCTGCGCGCCGCGCAAATGTCGCGTCGCAGCGTGATGAAGTCGGCAGCGGCTCTCGGCGCTGTTGGCTTGGCAGGCCCGTTATATTTGAAGAACGCTTTCTCATCTTCAGGCGAACTAAACTTCATCGGTTGGGCTGGTTACACAGCTCTTGCTGAAAAAGTATTTCCAGCATTTGAAAAAGCAACTGGCATTAAAGTTAAGTTCATCGAACAACCAGACAGTGAAGGCATTTCTGCTGCTGCAAAAATTGCTTTAACAGCTGGTGGTGTTGATATGTTTGAGCCAACAATTGATATGATTGATCAACTTGCTTCAAATGGTTTGGTTGCCGCTTGGGATGAAGCCAAGTTGGCCATGGGCAACTATCTGCCTGGTTTGGCCGATGGTTCTGCTGGTGAGCGCTCACGCAAAGAAGGCAAGCTGCTTTATGTGCCATCGAACTGGGGCACAGAAGCTTTAGTTTACAACAAAGAAAAAGCTGTTCTGGGTGATCCTCCAAGCTTGGCTGCATTGTTCGACCCAGCAAACAAAGCTGTTTTGCGTCCACGTTCGGCGCTCACTGCTATGGGCCGTCTCTTGGAAAAGCAAGGCAAGTTGCCGCGTCCTTGGTTGGATGGTTACAAAGATATGGGCGCAATGACCCAACTTTGGGATATTGCCTTGGCGGAATGCGTAAAGGCTAAAGGCAATGTGGTGCAATTCTGGGCCGGTGAAAACGATGCCAACGCTGGCTTTGTTGCCAATGGTGCCACTGTTGGCCTGTGCTGGGATTCGACAGGCTATAACTTGCGCAAAGAGGGCTACGGCTATATGGCTCCATCTGAAGGCGCATTTGCTTGGCATCAAGGTTTTTCATTGATGAAGAATGCAGTGAACGTTGAACAAGCGCATGAGCTTGCTAAATGGGTGGCTGGTCCTGAAGGTGCGGCTGCTTGGGCAAGCGCTTTCTCGTCAAACGCTGTTGGCAAAGGTGCTGCTGAGAAGATGAGCCCGGATGTGTCGGCCTATTACAACTCTGCCTTTGATGATGCGAAGTTGGCCGCTCTGTGGTGGTGGCCTAGTCAATCTGCTGAATTCATTGCCAAGCGTGGCGAATACGTAGACAAATACAAGGCTTCGTAATCAATCGATGTTACTGGCACACCGGATTCGAAAGGATCCGGTGTGTTATTATGTTTAGATATCGGAAACATCACCTGTTAGAGTGATGACGACAATAACCGACCAGAGGGAAGGGCAAGTCTATGAGTGCTGCGATTGAGCTTGATAATGTGTGCTGCGATTTTGGTAAATTTCGCGCCGTCGATCATGTAAGTGTCAATATTCAGCCAGGCGAATTCTTTTCGTTCCTCGGGCCTTCGGGCTGTGGCAAGACCACAATTTTGCGCATGATTTCTGGATTTATTGAACCCACTGAAGGTGCAATCCGCATTGCTGGCAATAACATGCGGGGACAACGCCCGAACCAGCGGCCAACTGCCCTCATTTTTCAAAACCTTGCATTGTTTCCGCTCATGCCGGTGTGGGAAAATATTTCGTTTGGTTTAGAAGTGCGGGGCGTTGGTAAAGCCAAGCGCCGCGAACGCGCCGAAGAACTTCTATCGTTGGTAGACTTGGAAGGTGCAGGCGACAAAATGGTCAGCCAACTTTCTGGTGGCCAAAGACAGCGCGTTGCAATCGCTCGGGCTTTGGCCGTGGAGCCATCTGTGATGTTGCTCGATGAGCCACTTTCAGCTTTAGATTTGAAACTGCGCCAGCATATGCGTGCGGAACTTCGCGCTATTCAAAAGCGAACCGGCGTTACCTTCATCTATATCACCCATGATCAGGGTGAAGCGCTTGCCATGTCTGACCGGGTTGGTGTGATGAGCCAAGGGCGATTGCAACAAGTTGGCAATCCCCGTGAAATTTATGACCGACCAGCCAATGGGTTCGTTGCATCATTTGTTGGTGAAAATAATATTTTCAAAGGCAAAGTGATAAAAACTAGCGCAGGCAAGGCTAGTTTTGAAACTTCAATCGGTGTTTTTGAAGCGCGCTTTGAGGGAAAGAAATCTGACACTGATCTTAAGTTATATGTTCGCCCCGAACACACAGTGCTATCGACGAAAGCTAAGGCCACAAACTCGGTGCCTGTAACGATTGGTGACGTTTCCTTTGAGGGTTCGTTCATTGTTGTTTCGGCGACGAGTGAGAACGGCACGGTTCTGACGGCAGAACTTCAAAATGACGGCTCGTCGAGTGTTTCATCCAAGGGTGCGAAAATGCATATGTCATTTAATGCCGCCAATGCTGCAATTCTTCCCAATGTTTCTGGCGCGGAGGCCTGAGCCATGCAGCAATTGTTAAGACGCTATGGAGTGGGCATTGCCTGGCTATGTATCGCACTAACTTTTTTCTGGCTGGCGATTTTGGTGGTGCTGCCTAACTTCACGATGCTGGAAAGTTCATTCCGTCCCTATTTAGCAAAAGTAGATGAGGGCGGTCCGCTCGATTTTTATTCCTTCGGCAATTACATGAAAGTGTTGGGCAATGAGGTTGATTTCAATGTGCTGGGATATATTTTTCAAGTGCCGGTGCGCCTTAAAGTATTTTTCCTCACCATCGCTTATTCCGCTTTGGTTACGATCATTACCTTTCTGATGGCCTATCCTCTGGCTTATTATATGGCGAAAATTGTTTCGCCAAAATCTTTGCCCACAATCTTCTTGTTATTGTTTGTACCGCTTTGGGTTTCAGAAATTCTGCGGTCTTTTGCGTGGTGGATCATTCTCGCGTTCAAGGGGCCACTGAATGCAGTGCTCATGGCATTGGGTATTATAAACGAAGAAATCCGCTGGATTGCTGGCTTCAGTCCTGTGGTTATTGGTTTGGTTTACACTTATGTGTTGTTCATGGTGTTCCCACTTTATAACTCCATGCAATCATTGGATTCGAACCAAATTGAAGCGGCTGAGGATTTGGGCTCTCCGTGGTGGCG
The DNA here is from genome assembly GCA_031416755.1 of Hyphomicrobiales bacterium. Classification (GTDB taxonomy): domain Bacteria; phylum Pseudomonadota; class Alphaproteobacteria; order Rhizobiales; family Aestuariivirgaceae; genus Aestuariivirga. The sequence continues at coordinate 1,697 of JANOUE010000094.1, read as the reverse complement.
CACCCATTGGCGGGTGATCTTGCCGCATGCAAAGCCTGGCATCGCTTCCGGCGCTGTGATGGTGTTTATGTTATCGGCCGGCTCATTGCTGGTGCCATCGCTGCTTGGTTCCACCACATCGGGGTGGTTCACGCAAACCATTCAAGGCATCATGCTTGACTCGCAAGATTGGAATGCTGGTGCTGCTTTTGCCTTTATGCTCCTGATTGCCTGCACAGTGTTCGTAAGTTTAGCGATGCGGGTGTTTGGCGTTAAACTTTCAGATATTGCAAAGTAGGTGGGGGATATGAGCAAGAATCGCAACCTCCTTTTACATCTCTATATGGCGCTGTTTCTGCTCTATCTGCTCTTACCGTTATTGGTCATGGGTGGTGCTGCATTTAACGCCAGCAAACTGCCCACCATATATCCATGGAAGGGCTGGACCGACGAATGGTTTGTAGCGTTGTGGAATGACAACCGCATTTGGGGGGCATTTCGCAACACATTGTTGGTGGCTATCGCTGTGGCAGCCATCGCAGTTCCAATCGGCACTGCGGCAGCGATTCTGATCAATTCAATTGCGGGCCGGGTTCGGTCGATTCTTTATGGAATGATGATTGCGCCAATTCTCATTCCCGGCGTGGTGATCGGCATCTCGACGCTGCTGTTCTGGAACCATCTTTCAGTGGGTTCGGGTTTGCATCTCTCGGTGTTGGGGCAAGTGAGCTATATCGCCTCATTCGTGATGTTGTTGGTTTTGGCGCGGCTACAAAGTTTTGATGCAAGCCTTGAAGAAGCAGCACTCGATTTAGGTGCCACACACGCGCAAGTGATGCGCCGCATTTTGCTGCCGCATCTTTATCCAGCCATTGGCGCTGGGGCTGCAATTTCGTTTTTTCAGTCGATCGAAAATTTCAACGTCACGCTGTTTACGCGCGGTGGTGCCGATACACTTACAGTTTACGTGTTCTCCAAAGTTCGCTCCGGCATCACGCCAACTATCAATGCGCTGGCCTTGTTGCTCATCTTGTTCACACTTGGTTTGGCTGTGTGGTACGAAATCAGCCGCCGCCGCAAGGAACGCATTGAGCGTGCCCATGAGGCTGAAGGGCTTCGGGCTGAAACAGCTGCACATTAGTCAAGCGGAATGTTGAGCCAACCTAAACTGGATGCGTGATGATGAGATTTGGCAGGCCGATGGGCGTGATGCCATGGTCTCTGGCCAATTGACCGAATGCTTCGGTTTCGATCAAATCTTTGTAGAGCGAATCTGGGAAACGGATTCCAGCACGATGCACATCGGCATGAACCAAAAGCATTGTGCCGCCAACGCCATTGAGGGAGATTTTGTCATGATAGCGCAGATCTTCTAAGTGAATCCGTCGGTCAGTTGCACTCGGCGGCTGGTAAAGACCGCCAATCACATGTTTGAAATAAAAGTTATCTCGCTTCTCATAAACTGAGACGAAGCTATTCAAATCAAACGTATTATTGCTGCCATCGTCACGGATGCAATGTGGTACAATAATTTTTTCTTGTTCGGCTAAAAGTTGTCGCAAGATAGATGGCTGATAGTCATTTACATCAATATCAATCCACAAGGCCCAATCGGTTTCAGGCTTTATGGCATGTTCGATGAGATGGTTGCGCACAACTGCCAGCCCGGCTCTTCGCTGTCTTTGTAACTTTGCAATTGTCCGATTTTTTCGAGTGAA
>JANOUE010000093.1:0-7385 GCA_031416755.1 Hyphomicrobiales bacterium | reverse complement strand
CACCGGGGCGTTTTTGGATGCTCACTTTTCCACCAATTGCGGTCATATAATCCTCCAAACTTTAAACCAATTAATTAGTTTGCTCTGCAACAATTGGATTGCGCAAGCGCCCGATCTCGGCGATTTCCACTTCAACACTATTTCCGGGCTTCATCCACAAAGGGGGCTTGCGCGCTAGGCCAACGCCTGATGGTGTGCCAGTGACAATCACATCGCCGGGTTTCAGTGTGAGGCGCGTTTGCAATTTGAGGCCAACACATCCTGACGGCAATGCATCAGCGCTGACAAAACAGGGACTAAAGGCGCCAGAAATTTCTGTGGCGATTCCTAGTTTTCCGTCTTTTTCAAAAGTAATAAATTTCATGTGCTGACTCGTTTTCTGGAGTTGCTCTTGAGACCTACATTTTCCGGGGGCAGTTTTGGCCGCGGCCGCCTGGCGAGTTCAACAGCTTCGACTTCGCTCAATCCGTTCATGCAGAGCAAACGCACAACCGTTTCTTCAATGGCTGAAATTGGCAGAATTCCTTGCGTTATTCCTCTGCTTGCGCCGATAATTGCAAAACTCGCTAGTTTAAAAGTTAGTCGCGCATCCTTCACTTTGAAACGCCCAGCTTTAGTTGCCATTTCAATATCGCGAATGGCGAATGCCCCCATGCGATTGAACATCGCATTGGCAATGACTTCAGCGCGGTGCAGCAATTGCTTCCAGCGTGAGTCGCCTGTCGCGGCTTCGATCACGGTGCGCACACCAAAGGCATAGACTTGCGCAGGGTCGGAAAATTTATTGGTGACGCTTTCAATGCGCAAAGACAAATCATCCATAAGCCGTTCAAGCACGGCAATGGCAAGATCATCTTTGGACTTGAAATAGCTGTAAACGGTGCCTGCGCCAACATCTGCCAGTTCAGCGATTTCTTGCATGGTTGCTTGGTCGATGCCTTTCTTTGACATAACTTTGTAACCAGCCAGCACCAAAGCCTCGCGCTTGCGCTCCTGGCTGCGGGCGACGCGGCCTTTAGGGAGCAGACTATCGGATTTGGTATTTGTGAGCATTTGACAAGTCTGGCAGAAATCCAAATATAAATCAATATTGACATTTGATCGAAAATGAATGACATTCACTATGTATAGGTTTTCGTTGGGAGGAATGTTATGAACTTGCATGTCGAGCCGCGCATGACCGGACTACAAGCTAAGGAGATCGCGCAGTCCCTTATTCCGGAATTGCAAAAGCACGCCGCGAAAGCAGAAGAGTTGCGCCGTATTCCGCCGGAAAGTGCTGAACTGCTGATTAAGCATGGCTTGTTGCAAACAATTCAACCTGCTTCCTGTGGCGGTCATGAAATTAGTATGAGAGCGCATGTCGATGTGTTGTCTGCTGTGGCTTATGGCTGTGCAGCATCTGCATGGGTCTTGGGTGTTTGGCAGGCGCATAGTTGGATGTTTGGTCATATGAATGAGCAGGCGCAAAAGGATGTCTTTGCTGACGGTGGTCATCATCCGGTTTCGGCTGTTATTGGCCCGCGTGGCAAGGCCACGCGCAAGGCTGATGGTTCATATGTATTGAGTGGCTTCTGGCCATTTGCATCAGGAAATGCGGCTGTCGAGTGGCTGCTGCTGGGAGCCGAAATTCGAGATGAAGCCGGCAATATGTTGGATGTGGGCGACTTGCTGGTGGAGCGCAGCAAAATCGAAGTTCTTGATGATTGGTATGTTGCTGGATTGCAAGGCACTGGCAGCAGTTCCGTGCGTTGTAAAGATGTTGCTGTGCCAGCGCACCGCTATCTCTCGCTTGCTGCTCTCCTCGACAACCAGACAACACCTTACACTGATCCAGATGCGCCCACGGTTTTCAAATCACAGGCGGCGCCAGTTCTAGGGCTGTGCATTGCATCTGGTGCCGCAGGTGCTGCACGTGCTGCACTTGATGAGTTTATCAAAGTGGTGCCTGGCAAAAATGTTTTGTACACGCCGCATATTTCGCATGAATGGCAGCCATTGCAGAAAATATTGGGTGAATCGGCTTCCAAGATTCATGCAGCCGAACTGCTGCTTTACCGCATTGCTGATGACATTGATGATTATGCCAGGCGCGGTGAAAAAATGCCGATGGAAATTCGCGGACGTATTCGCATGGATATTTGCCTTGGCCCCCGCCTCTGCCGCGACGCTGTGCAAGATTTGTTGACGATTGGCGGGGCTGCCGGACTTTCGTTGAAGAGTCCTATTCAACGCGCCTTCCGAAACCTGCAAGCGACGTGTATGCACGGATTTCTACTGTATGATGCAGGTGCTGAAATCTATGGCAAAATTCTCTTGGGCCAAGATGCAGGTACGCCAATTATTTAGGATTTGTAATGCACTCGCTCGTTAGCACTTCGGATTTTGTAGCGGCCATGGGCCAGCATGTTTCCTCGGTTTGCGTTATCACAACTGCATTTGGTGGTGAGCGCTACGGGCTTACGGCCACTGCAGTTTCTTCCGTTTGTGCGGAGCCTCCAAGGCTTTTGGTGTGTGTCAATAAATCTGGAATGACCTATCAGAAGATTGTCGCCGCTGGCCATTTTGGCGTGAATGTGGTGAGTGAATCGCAAGTAAAAGTGGGACAGGCGTTTGCGGGAATGCTGGGTCGTGATTTTGATCGATTTTCGGTTGGCTCATGGCGGAGTGGGGCTTCAGGAAGTCCACTTCTAGAGGGAGCTACAGCGGTTTTTGATTGCCGCGTTGCCGAGACATTAGATCAATTCACGCACACTGTTTTCATTGGTGAAGTTTTGGGCGTTGCCACCTCGGCTGGCCTAGATCCGTTGGTTTACGGCGCGCGGCGGTTTCGGAGTTTGCGCAAACTGGTTACGGCCCCAATGGCTGACGATATGGAGTCTTTGCATTTTTAGGCCAGTAACAGCCGCAATGCCTGTTGAACTTCTAAGAGTTTTTTGAGGTAGAGATCGCTCAAGCGCTGTGGCGTATCCTGCAATGCGGCAACCCCTACGTTTAGCGCTGCTATTGTGCGGCCGCGCATATCAAACAATGGCACGGCAATTGAGCAGAGGCCAATTTCAATTTCCTGATCGACGATGGCATATCCGTTCTTTTTGGCACGCCCGATGAGCTGCATAATCTTTTCGGGATCAATAACAGTTTTGGGCGTGAGTTTAACTGGGGGGCGCTTCATGAGCAGGATCTGAATGTTAGCAACAGTTTTGCTCGCAAGAAGAACGCGGCCCATTGAAGTGCAATGGGCAGGAAGGCGGCTGCCTGCTGTGAGGTTTATTGACATCAGCCGGTGTTGGGCTGCGCGCGCGACATAGACAATTTCACAATCATCTAAAATTGAAACGGAAGTGCTTTGTCCAATTTCATGTGAAAGGCGGTCCAGCATAGGCTGGACAATGCGAGCGAGCGGCATAACAGAAAGGAAAGTGGCACCGAGACGCAAAATGCGGGGTGTGAGCGTAAAATTTTTGCCATCAGAATCAGCATAGCCAAGGTGGGCTAGCGTTAACAAGCAGCGGCGCGCTGTTGCACGGTCCAATCCCGTGGCAGCTGAAGCTTCAGCGATTGTTAGTTTTGGTCTTTCAGCAGTGAATGCTTCAATGACGCTTAGGCCTTTTGCGAGGCTGCCCAAGAGGTCGGTTTGCTTTAATGTCATGCCTGAGTTTTGTGCGCATTTTGAACAAATGTCAATCTTTGAACAAACTGCTTGACGCGACTGAACATTTGCCCAAAGTTGCTTTTCAGTTTGCAGTTACGCGTTTTACTGACCACGCCATTTTTTGCACTGGTTGGTTTTTTTATATTTAGGTGTTGGGTGAAGTTGGGTGAATATGTCTCGTTAGTAGACACATTTCAAAAATCAAAATGGGAGGATATTTATATGGCAAAACTTATTGCGCTAAACCGCCGTCAAATTCTCAAGGCGTCGGCTGGGCTTGTCGCAGCTCCAGCTTTTTTACGTCGGGCCTATGCAGCCGATGTTTTCAAAATCGGTAAAGTGGGGCCGGTTACTGGTCCTATCGCTGGCTTTGGCGAAGCCACGAGCTGGGTCGTTGACGGGCTCAAAGATGTGATAGGCAAAATGCCTGTCCCTATCGAAATTATCCAAAAGGACAGCCAGTCAAGTCCAAACCGCGCCGCTGAAGTTGCAACTGAACTGATCGAAAAAGATCAAGTGAAAATGCTTCTGACCAAGGGGACGCCAGATACGGTGAACCCAGTTTCAGATCAAGCCGAGCTCAATGGTATTCCATGCATTTCCGATGATGCGCCTTGGCAAACCTTCTTTTTTGGTCGTGGTGGCGATCCTGCAAAGGGCTTCAAATATACGTATCACTGCTTCTGGGGTTTAGAAGATGTGATCGCGAATTTCGTGGATATGTGGGATAAATCTGGTGCCGCCAAAATTGTTGGGGGGGTGTTTGCCAATGATGCTGATGGCAACGCATGGGGAGATCCTAAATTAGGGTTCCCTGGTCCACTTGCTGCAGCTGGCTATAAACTTGTGGATCCGGGCCGCTATGAACCACTGACCAATGATTTTTCTGCACAAATATCTGCTTTCAAGCAAGCGGGTGTGGAAATTGTTACGGGCGTGATGATCCCGCCGGACTTTGCAACTTTCTGGAGCCAATGTGCGCAGCAAGGCTTCAAGCCCAAGGTTGTGACAGTTGGCAAAGCCTTGCTGTTCCCATCTTCAGTTGAAGCATTGGGTGATCGTGGAGATGGACTGACTTCGGAAATTTGGTGGTCACCAAATCATCCATTCAAATCCAGCCTCACTGGTCAAACCACAAAAGAACTTTGTGATGCCTATACTGCCGGCACAGGCCGCCCATGGACGCAGCCATTGGGCTTTGCTCATGCGCTGTTCGAATTGGCCTTTGATGTGATTAAACGCTCCAAGGACTTGAACGACCCAGAAGCAATTCTGGCGGCTATCGGTGAAACTGAACTTGAAACTATCATTGGTCCAATCTCATGGAAAGGTGGGCCAAATAACCCAGTCAAGAATGTGTGCAAGACACCTTTGGTAGGTGGACAATGGACCAAAACTGACAAAGGTTTGGAGCTCATTATCACCAACAATCCGCAACACCCGCAAATTCCTTTGGGTGGCAAGATGCGTAATCTCGCTTAATGATTTGGCATAAAGGGCAGCATTGCAGCTGCTCTTTTTTTTTGATCACCAATGACAATTCTTTCGCTCACCAATCTAAACAAGCACTATGGCGCATTGGTTGTGACTGATGACGTTAGTCTTGCTGTGGCGCGAGGCGAGATTGTGGGAATTCTAGGCCCCAATGGTGCTGGCAAAACGACGCTGTTCAATTTGATTGCCGGCACGGTTCAACCAAATTCGGGTCAGGTTTTTTTCAAACAAAATGATGTGACTGCACAAAGTGCAGCACTGCGCTGCAAGGCCGGAATTTCACGTTCATTCCAAGTGCCCCATCCCTTCACCGGAATGACTGTGTTTGAAAATATTCTGGTGGGTGCAGCATTTGGCCGTTCGGGAGGCGACCCAGAGTCTCATGCCTTAAAAATATTAGAGCTCATTGGTATGAAGGCAAAGGCCAATCAATTGGCAGGCTCCATCACGCTGCTTGAACGCAAACGCTTGGAGATGGCCCGGGCCTTGGCTACTGAACCTGAGTTATTATTGTTAGACGAAATTGCAGGCGGCTTGACCGAAAGGGAGTGCCAATCATTGCTCTCGACTATTCGCGATGTGCATAGTTCGGGTGTTACAATCGTTTGGATCGAACACGTCGTTCATGCTTTGCTTGCGGTTGCGCAACGCCTTGTGGTGTTGAATTTTGGCAGGTTAATAGCCGACGGCAAACCTACCGATGTGATGAGAAGCAGCGAAGTAAAGAATGTCTATCTGGGAGAAGACGCTCATGTCTGACGCCATTCTCACTGTCGACAATTTGGAAGCATGGTATGCTGATGCCAAAGTTCTGCATGGCCTTTCATTTGCATTGAAGAAGGGTGAAGTTCTCGCCCTCATCGGTGCCAATGGCGCTGGCAAAAGCACATTGCTCAAATCTATTTCAGGCCTGTTGCGGAAAAAGACCGGAGCTATTTCTTTCAAGAATGAACGCATTGATCATACTGTTGCCAATGATATTGTTGCCAATGGCATTGCGTTGGTGCCGGAAGGGCGGCGGTTGTTTCCTTCGCTTTCAGTCGAGGAAAATCTAGTTTTGGGCGGGCAAGTGAAGCGGTCTGGGCCGTGGAATTTGAAGGCTGTATTTGACCTTTTTCCGATCCTAAAAGAAAAGCGAAATGCGCCTTCGACTTCCCTATCGGGCGGGCAACAACAAATGGTGGCGATTGGGCGAGGCCTTATGTCTAACCCAGATTTAATCTTGCTCGATGAACTAAGTTTGGGGCTTGCACCCATTGTGATCAAAGACATTTATGCTCTCCTGCCAAAAATTGTTGGCGGTGGTCTAACGGCCATTTTGGTTGAGCAAGATGTGACGAGGGCTTTGCATAGCGCAGACCAATTTTTATGCATTCTAGAAGGCAAGATAACTTTGGCAGGCAAGCCCAAGGACTTTAGCAAGGACCAAATTTCAGCGGCATATTTTGGAATGTGACATGATCTGGCTCAATATTATTGTTCAAGGCATTTTGGTAGGTGGGCTCTATGCGCTGTTTGCGGCAGGCCTTTCGCTAATTTTTGGCGTGATGCGACTGGTCAACATTGCACATGGTGATTTGATTGTGGCGATGGCTTACCTCGCATTTATTATCGTGAATGCGACAGGTCTGCATCCTCTTGCAAGCCTTATATTGGTGCTACCTATAGCCATGGTGTTGGGCTATGCCTTGCAATATGGCATTCTGAATCGTACTTTGGGTAAAGATATTTTGCCGCCGCTTCTCGTTACATTTGGCTTGTCGGTGATTATTCAGAACGGCCTTTTGCAATTTTTCACAGCTGACAATCGCAAGCTACAAGGTGGAGCGTTAGAGACAAATTCTTTTCCTCTGCTGCCTGGTGTTAATATTGGTTATTTGCCCTTGTTGCAATTTGTCGTCGCGATTGGCGTGATCGCATTCTTGCAATATTTATTTTACAAAACTGCATTAGGCCGGGCCTTCCGCGCCACGTCTGACGATTCTGAAACGGCACTTCTGATGGGGCTAGACCAGCGCAAAGTTTATGCTTGGGCGATGGCCTTGTGTCTTGGTGTTGTGGCTATTGCTGGCGTGTTTCTGGGTTTACGAACAAATTTCGATCCGGCAACTGGACCTGGCCGCCTCATCTTTGGTTTCGAAGCGGTGATTATTGGTGGGCTTGGAAATTTGTGGGGGACGCTGATTGGCGGAGTTATCTTGGGAGTATCGCAAGCCATTGGTGCGCAGATAAATCC
>JANOUE010000092.1:0-3369 GCA_031416755.1 Hyphomicrobiales bacterium | reverse complement strand
AAGGGCTGGTCGCCTCGCCCTTTCATAAAAAGATTGTGACTCTAATACTTCCTTTTGGCTTCGCGGTTTTTCTTCAGAAAATTTACTAAACTTTTTGCCTTAGATGAAGAACCAGTTGAATCGTCGTAGCTGTCATTGCCGCTAGCATTCACCATCTTAGGTGATTTGTTAATGAATTCATTCATTTGCCATGATCTTGCCTTTATGCCGCCAGCTATCTGTCCTTTCGTTCATCCAAGGGGATTTCAACCCAATTGGAGGATCGTTATGAAAATTACTCTTGCTGCTGTTTTGCTTTCGACGACATTTTTAGCTCCGGCCCTTGCTGATGATATTAAGGCCTTATCCCATGTGGATGCAGTTACTGTATTCCCGCAGGGCGCCGATGTGGTGCGTGTGACTGAGGCCAGCTTGCCTGCTGGCGAACACAGGTTGATATTAGATGATTTGCCTGGAACCATTGATGCGCAATCTATTCGTGTGGAGGGAATTGGTGGGCAGGGTTTAGAAATCACATCAGTTGATTCAAAACTGGTTCAGCTTTCATCTGTTGAATATGATGCGCAGCGCAAAGCTATTGATAGTCAAATTGAAGTTCTGAATGATGAGCGCACAAGTTTAGATCAAGTTATTTCAGATGCGGATTATCAACGCAAACTTTTGCTTTCGTTGGCTGACAAGCAATTGAATCCAGCAAGTTCAACGGAGACTGTAAAATCAGTCAATGCCACCGAACTTGGCGGCTTGGTGGATTTGGTTGGCGCACGGCTTGGTGCGATTTCAAAGACGACCCATGAAGCGCAGTTGCGGCAGCGGGCGATTGATAAACTGATTGGTGACTTGCAAATCAAAGCTTCGAGTTTGGCTCCCGGTGTGAGGGCCCATGTTCAAGTTTCTGTGCATGTTGTAGCCAGCGCGCAGATGAATTCGAAGTTCAAACTCAGTTACCGCATTCAAGAAGCAGGCTGGCAGCCGTTTTATGATGCGCGGATGACATTGCCTTCTAAGGGTGAAGCGGCGAAGCTTAATATCGTGAGGCGTGCTGAAGTTGTGCAATATTCCGGAGAAAGCTGGGATGATGTGGCGTTGACGCTTTCAACCGCACGGCCTTTGGGGGCAACGGCTGCGCCTGAGCTTGGTGAAGATCCAATTCAAGTTGCAATTTATGAGAATTTGAAATCAAGAGCCGATGCCGAGAATGATGCAGCGCCTGCAGCAGCTGCAATGGAAGCCAAGAAGGAAAAACTTATGCTTGAGCAAGCTGCGAAGCAAGTTGCAGATAAACCTGCGCTGCAACGCCAAGCCATTTTGCAAGTGGCGGGGTTTAATGCGAATTATGTAATTGCAGGCCGGGTCAGCGTGGACAATTCAGGTGCCGCAAAAAAGGTGCGCATTGGCACCGATGATTTTGCAGCAAAGTTGCAAGCCATCACCGTGCCGCGTCTTGATCCCACCGCTTATCTCACGGCATCATTCACTGTGAAGGGTGATGCGCCGATTTTGCCTGGCATTGTGAACCTCTATCGTGACGGCATGTTTATGGGGCAAGGTGCTTTGCCGCTGCTGAGTGCTGGTGAAGATGGCGAGCTGGGCTTTGGCGCTGATGATATGATCAAAGTGAAGCGCGCAGAAGTGAAGCGCAATTCTGGTGATGAGGGCATTCTCACGACGTCGCATGTGCAAACTCTGGCATGGGATATTTCGGTTACCAATTTGCATGACGTGATGATTCCGGTGACTGTGATCGACCGCGCACCATTTTCAACTCAGGACGATGTGACAGTAGTTGCCTTGCCGGATTCAACGCCCGCGACAATTAAAGATTTTGAAAAGCGCCGCGGCGTTTTGGCTTGGAATTTTGAGTTGGAGCCAAAGGCTGAGAAAGCGATAAAAACTGGCTATAAGGTCACTTCGCCAGAAGCCCTGAATATCAGCATGAATGAGTGAGATGTAGTAGGTCAGCCTAAATGGCAAATCAGGCTGACCCGTCTTTCCTAGATAACTTCCAGTTGAAACTTATGGCGTTGTAATTCTTTGTCTTGCCGGTGTAAGGTCAACGCATATGCGAGGCCAGCGATCGGCAGGAAATGAAAACTGACAGCGAGTTATTCGGCGTAGTGTTGATTTTTCTTGGCGCCATATTGTTTGGTTTCATGCCAGCTTTTGCTAAATTTGCCTATCTCGATGGTGCCAACGCATTGTTCCTGATGTTGGCTCGTTCAGTCATCGGCGTCGTTATTCTTTTGGTTTTTATTGTGTTTACGGGCCGAGCCCATGGTGTGACTTTCGGTAAAATGCGGCGCTCCACTGTTGCTGGATTCTCACACATGTGTGCCACAATTGGAATGCTGGGTTCCATCGTTTATATCGACATCAGCTTGGCCAACATCATCCTTTACCTTTATCCATTTCCAATCGCGGTTGTGGCCCATTATCGCGGTGAAGCGAGACTTAGACCGCTCACAATAGCGTTCATGATCTTGGCAATTGTAGGGTTGGCGCTGGTTCTCGGTGTCAACTTCAACAGCACGGACCCACGTGGCATCGCACTCGCCGTCATGGGGATGATTGCCTTTAGTTTCATGATCATTTCAATGGCAGACCTGACCCGCGAGGTCGGAGCGCCAAATTCTAATCTCCTGATGACACTCTGGGCCGTGTTGGTCTTTGGGCTCGTCGCTATAGTCGGCTCACTCACTGAAATCGTGGCTGCACCCGCGCTTCCCAGCACCCTATTTGGTTGGACCTCGGTTGCAATCGTCGGCATCACATTTGCGTTGGGATATTTGTGCTTTTTTGTAAGCGCTAACATAATCGGTGCAACGCGCACGTCGATGCTCAGTATTTCGGAACCGATTATGATTATCTTGTTTGCAGTCCTACTTGTTGGAGAAAAGGTCAGCGTAGTTCAGTGGATTGGGATCACCATTGTGATCGTTAGCTTGGCACTGACCGAAAGTACACGGCGTCCGCAGCCCCGCTGATGGTCAAAGACGCGAGCTGCCAAAATTCAGACTAACCCACAGCCCGTATAAAGTCCGGTTGCGCCGCACCTCAATTGGTGTAAGACCCTGCAACGGCTCCGGAGCGATCATGCTGCGGGGCCGTTGTCATGTCTGAGAGAGGTACATCATGGCCAATGTGGCAGTTGTCGGCGCGCAGTGGGGCGATGAAGGCAAAGGTAAAATTGTTGATTGGCTATCCGAACGCGCCGATGTGGTGGTGCGGTTTCAGGGCGGGCACAATGCCGGCCATACTCTGGTTATCAATGGTGTGACTTACAAGCTTTCACTTTTGCCATCTGGCATTTTGCGGCCGGGCAAGCTTTCGGTGATTGGCAATGGTGTTGTAATCGACCCTTGGGCTTTG
>JANOUE010000091.1:0-3401 GCA_031416755.1 Hyphomicrobiales bacterium | reverse complement strand
GCGCGTGGCAGCCAACCCTTCGAGGCCCGCTTTGCGGGCACCTCAGGGTGAGGTAACTCATTGTATGTCCTCACCCTGAGGTGAGAGCTCTTGCGAGCCTCGAAGGGTTGCTGACGCTAGTCTCCCCATTGGAGGAAGGGGAAATATTTTCAACTATAAATCTCCACACTCGCCTGTGCTGCTTCGGAGTATCGATTGCCATGGGCGAAGCCTATGGGGAGGATTTCTTCGATCTGTTTTAGGTTCTGCGCCGTTAAACTGATGGCTGCTCCAGCTATGTTGACGGCCAAGTGTTCCGCAGATCGGGTGCCGGGAATAGGAATGAGATGGTCGTGCTGGTGAAGCACCCACGCCAAAGCCAAGCTTGCTGGATTCCAACCGTGCTCCTTTGCATAGGATTTGAATTTCTCCGTCTCCACCATATTGAAGCTGAAATTTGGCTCTTGAAAGCGCGGTAAAGTGCGGCGGAAATCGGCTGCCTGCAATTTATCCACAGCAATCACCACATCACTCAAAGTGCCGCGCGCTAGGGGAGAAAATGGCACGAAGGCCGTTCCTAATTTTTTGCAGGTTTGAATCATGCCCAGTTCTGGCAGGCGGCACCACAATGAATACTCACTTTGAATGGCGGCCACATGGCCAACTTTGCTGGCTCTCATAAGCGAGGCTGGTGAGATTTCAGAAAAGCCAATGGCTTTGATTTTGCCTTGCTGTTTAAATTCCAGCAGCGTTGCCATCACATCTTCGATGGGCAGATCAAATTGGCGGCGGTGAATGTAATAAAGGTCAATTGTTTCCAACCCAAGGCGCTGCAAGGAAGAATTGAGACATTCGGTTAGAAATTTCTTGGTGTTATCGACACCGCGCGGATTAGGTTTGACGCCGCCCTTGGTGGCGATGGTGAAGCGCTTTCTAGCCGCGGGATTCTTTCGGAAATAGTCACCGATCACAGTTTCAGAAATATAGGGGCCATAAATGAGTGCCGTGTCGATAAAATCCACGCCGCTGGCTTGGGCTAAATCCAAAGTGCGGTGGCTGGTGGCAACATCGGTTTCGCCTGAAGTTCCGGCAAAACTCATGGCACCTAAGCCAATCTCACTGACCAGTGGGCCACTTGCCCCTAACCGCCGCTTTTTCATTTCTTATCTCCATTCTTGACGGATAACATATAGATCGCTAGCGCTTTGCGCCATGAATATTGTTCGCTTTGCACCCTCGCCCACTGGCCGCATTCACATTGGAAATGCTAGAGCCGCTTTGCTCAACTGGTTATTCGCCCTGAAAACGGGCGGGCAATTTATTTTGCGTTATGATGATACGGATACGGCGCGCTCCACCCAGGAATTTGCCGATGGCATTGCTCGCGATGTTGATTGGCTGGGGATCAAGCCGCATCGCATCGAATGGCAATCCAAGAGATTTGATCGTTATGATAAGGTTGCCGATGATTTGCGGGCACGGGGATTTTTATATCCTTGCTATGAAACTGCCGATGAGTTGGACCGCCGCCGCAAGCGCCAGCAAGCGCGGGGCTTGCCACCGGTTTATGATCGCGCCGCGTTAAAGTTGACGCCGGAGGAAATTGCGGCATTTGAAGCTGAGGGGCGCAATCCGCATTGGCGGTTCAAGTTGAAGCATGAAGATGTGACATGGGATGACATGATCCGTGGGCCGGTTCATATCAATTCTTCTACATTGTCTGATCCAGTGCTCATCCGCGAAGATGGCACTTATCTCTACACACTGCCTTCGGTGATTGACGATATTGATTTCAACATCACTCACGTTATTCGTGGTGAAGACCATGTGGTGAACACGGCCGTGCAAATTGAAATCAGCGAAGCTATTTCTGGCGCATCGCCAGTTTATGCCCATTACAGTTTGTTGACTGGCGCAGATGGCAAGGGCTTGTCCAAGCGCTTGGGTTCATTGTCGATCCAGCAATTCCGCGATGATGGTTTGGAAGCGATGGCCGTGGTTAGCCATGCTTCGCTGCTGGGCACATCTGATAATATTCATCCGTGTACGGATATTCAGGAACTGATCGATGGTTTTGATCTGGGCAAACTGTCGCGGGCACCTGCCCGTTTTGACGAGGCCGAACTTGCTGCGCTCAATGCCAAACTTTTGCATATGATGCCATGGGATGCAGTGAAAACCCGTGTTTCTGGTGGCTCGGAAGCGTTCTGGCTGGCCGTGCGCGGTAACATCGAAAAGCTATCAGAAACAAAGACCTGGGAAGATGTTGTAACAAATCGATTCAAGGGCGTTGTAGCAGACGATGATAAAGCATTCATCGCTGCTGCGTTGGCCGCCCTGCCGCCTGAACCTTGGGACGGCAGCACTTGGAAAGTTTGGACTGACGCCGTGAAAGCCGCAACTGATCGCAAAGGTAAGGCCCTGTTCATGCCCCTGCGTTTGGCTTTAACTGGGCTGGACCATGGACCGGAACTTGCAGCGCTTTTGCCGCTGATAGGACATGAGCGGGCTGTGGAGCGGCTAGGCTAGTTGTCAACATTTTTGTTGACAAGAATAGTTGACCGATGTAGATATAAATTAGTCGGACGATTGTGGGCTGCGCCCCGCTGACAATGATCTCCTGCGTTGGCAAGTACCTGCCGCGCTAACATTGAAAGGTTGCGCATGAAATACACAGAATTTCGCCGATGGCTGAAGAAGCAGGGCTGTACGTTTGAAACACGCCAAGGTGGAACGAGCCACTTGGTTGTTAAATACAAAGATAAGGAAACTGTGTTTCCAATGCATGGCAGCAAAGAGATTGGTACGGGTCTTGTACAGGCCATCAAGAAACAGTTGGGACTTAAATGATTAGGTATCGCGTTAAACTTACACCGGATGATAATGATACATTTCTCGTCACTTCACCAGATTTTCCTGAAGTAATCACGTTTGGTGAAACGCGAGAGGAAGCTTTGCATTATGCTGTTGGGGCCTTCCGTGAGATTATTGCTGGCAAAATCTATTATAAGCAGCCAATCCCCGAACCTTCAAGAATTCGCGCTAAAGATGATTTCATCACGCTTCCTCTTCAAACTGAAATGAAAATTCGACTCTATCAGTCTTTGAATGAATCAGGGACAAAGAAGGCTGATCTGGCGCGCAAAATGAATTTGCATCGCCAAGAAATTGATCGTCTTTTGGATTTCAAACAATCCACCAGTCTTGGTAAGATTGAGGCTGCTTTTGCGGCTTTGGGCAAAACCTTGAGCATTGAAGTTCACGACGCTAAGTAGTTTCCTCTGTTAGCGCAAAGTGAGAATGTCCCCTTTTAGCAAAATGAGAATATCCCCTTCTGGGTTTGGCGGAAGGGGTTTCGATGGTTGGGGATATTTTGGCGATGAGTTGGGCGGAGCGCGAACGTTCGGGTATCGTGCGGGCGA
>JANOUE010000090.1:0-7217 GCA_031416755.1 Hyphomicrobiales bacterium | reverse complement strand
TCAATGATTTGATCATGCCAATCGTCGGCGCTTTGACTGGCGGCGTCGATTTCTCAAACAAGTTTGCCCAATTTTCGGGCGCGCCTGCAGCAACTTTGGCAGCCGCGAAAGATGCTGGTGCAACTTTTGCTTATGGTAACTTCATTACCATTTTGATCAACTTTCTCATCCTTGCATTCATTCTTTTGCAATTGGTGAAGTTCTCAAATCGTTTGAAGAAGGAAGAGCCAGCACCGGTACCAGTTGGCCCAACAGCATCTGAAAAATTGCTTGCTGAAATTCGTGATTCACTTGCTCCAAAAGCAGTTGTTCCAAAAGCAGTTGCACCAAAAGCCGCTGCCAGAAAGAAGTAATTTTCTTTTGTCTCAATGAAACCCGGGCGCTGGTCACCCGGGTTTTTTCTTGCCATAAAGCACTATGAACCAGATTCTCAAAGCCCTCACCCCCGCCGCCCAAGCTGAACCAGAAAGTGGCATCGTCACTGCCGCCATGCATGGCTTCACCAAGCCGGGGATAATTCCGTTTTGGTCAGGCCAGGGCACCAACCCCACGCCAGAAGCCTTTTGTCGTCCAGCCACGGAAAGTTTGCTGAAAGGCGAAACCTTTTACACCTATCCAGGCGGCATTCCGGAATTGCGCGAAGCACTGGCCCGCTATCACTCACGCCATTATGGTCGCACGTTTAATGTCGAAAATTTTCTCGTCACTGGCGGCGGCATGCAATCCATTCAAACCGCCATTCAAATGATTGCCGGCCAAGGCGATGAAATCATCATCCCAACGCCCGCCTGGCCAAATTATGCAGGCCCCCTACGCATCCGAGGCTCGCGCCCCGTTGAAGTTCCTATGACCATAGAAAATGGCAAATGGGTGTTGGATTTAGACCAGCTCTTTGCCGCCATCACACCGCGCACCAAGGCCATCTGCCTCAACTCGCCATCAAACCCATTGGGCTGGACAGCTACTAAAGCTGAACTCATAGCCATCCGGGATGCCTGTAGAAAAGCTGGCATTTGGATTCTGGCCGATGAGGTCTATTCGCGGTTTTATTATGAAGGCCCACGCGCACCCTCATTCCTGGACGTGTGCGACACCGAAGAACAGCTGCTGCTCTGCAACACGTTTTCAAAAAATTGGGCAATGACTGGCTGGCGTGTGGGCTGGCTTCAAGCCCCCAAAACTCTGGCCGCCACCATTGAGCGCGTGATTCAATATAACACCAGTGGCACCGCAGTGTTTCTACAACGCGGCTGTGTGGCAGCCCTTGATGAAGGCGATGATTTTATCAGCGAGCAAGTGGAGAAAGCCCGCGCCAATCGCGATATGGTGGTGAGCGCCCTGAAAGCCTTCCCGCAAATTCGCCTCGCCATTCCTGATGGCGCATTTTATATGTTCTTCGGCATCGAAGGCATGAAAGATTCAATGGCAACCACTTTGCGCATCATCGATGAAGCCAATATAGGCTTTGCCCCCGGCGGCACCTTTGGCCAAGGCGGCGAAGGCTATTTGCGGATGTGCTATCTAAAGGAACCAGATCAATTGGCCGAAGGTTTGGAGCGCTTTGGCAAATGGCTCAAAACCAGCCATCCGATTTAGACTTTGATGATGGCTGGTTTCACCACCCACTCGCCCTTGCGCATTAATGGCTCACGCTTTCCATCTTTAAACACACCATCAACATCTAGCTCACCAGAGCCAATCATCCAGTCCACATGCACCAATGAGGTGTTCATGCCAGCCGCCAGTTTCTGTTCGGCACTCATCTCTGCAGTGCCCGCCAAATTCTGCGAATAGGCTTGGCCTACAGCAATATGAGAAGCGGCGTTTTCATCATAAAGCGTTTCATTGAACACAATGCCTGAGGCTGAGATGGGCGATGAATGCGGCACCAAAGCCACTTCGCCCAAACGCGCAGCACCATCATCTGTCTCAATCATTTTACGAAACACTTCAGCACCTATTGCGGCTGTGCCTTTAACAATGCGGCCCTTCTCAAACGTCACTTCAATGCCATCAATGAATGTGCCTTGATAGGAGAGAGGTTTGGTGGACCGCACAATGCCATCAACACGTTCGCGGTGCGGCATAGTGAACACTTCTTCAGATGGAATGTTTGGGTTGCACAGTATGCCATTCTTGGCCATCGAAGCGCCGCCTGCCCACACATGATGATCAACCAGCCCCAAGGTGAAATCAGTGCCGGGGCCTTTATAGGCCAGTGCAGCATAGCGCTTTTCATTCAGTGTTTTCACGCGGGCATGAAGGAAAGCATTATGCGCTGCCCATGCTGCAATAGGGTCAGCGAGATCAGCCCGTGTGCATGTGAAAATCGCATTCCACAGAGCCGCTAAAGCATCCTTCTCACTCAAATGCGGAAATACCGATTTTGCATGCGCAGGCGTTGCTGCGGAAATGATGCACCAGTTGGTCGCAAATGTGGTGATGAGTTCCACCACGGGCCGATAAGCCACGGAGCGCGCTCTATTGGCTCGCGATACCTTATCGATATCCTGCCCTGAAAGCAGCGCTGGATTTTCACCAATGATCGCAAGCCTTGCGCAATTGCCATCGCGAAATGCTTCGGCCATGCCGTTGAACAGCCAGTTTGGCGCGGCGTCAAAAGCTTGCGCGTAGCCATCTTGATAGCGCATCAGCGCAGTGTTTTCATCGCTGTAAAGCGTGGTGACCAATGCTGCTCCGGCCTTATAGGCGTGGTGCGTGATGCGGCGCACCAGATCAATGGCTTCAAGTGGTGCTGTCATCAAAACCTGCTGGCCTTGGCGCAAATTCAGGCCAGATCGAACGGTGAGTTCAGCGTATTTATCGATTAAGGCTTCATGCGTTTCCATCTGCACTCTTTCATTCGTCATCCCTGCGAAGCAGGGAGCCGGCTAATTGCAATCAACGCTCCCAGTTCTAGCTGGGGAAACGGATTAGTGGGTTTTTGCCAAATCCTCAGGTCGTGGCATTGAAATAATATTGTAACCTGAGTCGACGTAATGAATTTCACCGGTCACGCCACCAGAAAGGGGTGATAGCAGATAGAGCCCAGCACCGCCCACCTCTTCAAGCGTAATCGTGCGACGCAAAGGAGCATGGGCATTTTGATAATTGAACATGGCGCGAGCATCGCCAATGCCTGCCCCAGCGAGAGTGCGCATCGGGCCTGCTGAGATTGCATTGACGCGCACCCCTTGCGGGCCATAATCAGTTGCCAAATAGCGCACCGAAGATTCGAGTGCGGCTTTGGCCACTCCCATCACATTGTAATTAGGCATGACGCGCGTTGAGCCACCATAAGTGAGTGTAATGACCGAGCCACCGTTTGGCATCAACGCAGCAGCGCGCTTGGTGATTTCCACAAACGAGAACGCCGAGATTACCATTGTCTTGATAAAGTTTTCGCGACTTGTGTCGGCGTATTTACCTTTGAGTTCATTCTTGTCGGAAAAAGCAATGGCATGAACTACGAAATCTATCGTGCCCCATTTTTCTTTGAGCACTGAAAACACTTTATCAACTGATGCAATGTCTTCAACATCGCAAGGGATCAGTGTGGTGGAACCCACGCTTTCCGCTAAAGGCTGCACACGCTTGCCGAAAGCTTCGCCCTGATAGGTAAAAGCAAGCTCGGCACCGTGTTTTGCTAATTCTGTGGCAATGCCCCAGGCAATCGAATGATCATTCGCAACACCCATCACGAGGCCGCGTTTGCCGTGCATTAGTCCATTCATGTTCTGATTATCCGTTATAGCGTTGCATCACGAGGGTGGCATTTGTGCCGCCAAAGCCGAAGCTATTGGACATCACAGTGTCAATTTTGGCATTGTCTAGGCGCTTGCGCAAAATCGGCACATCAGCAAAGTCAGGATCGATTTCTTGAATGTTGGCACTTTCCGCCATGAATTCGTTCTTCATCATGAGCAAACAATAAATCGCTTCCTGCACACCAGTTGCGCCAAGCGAGTGGCCAGTCAAAGATTTGGTCGATGAAATATGCGGAATATTATTTCCAAAAACTTCACGGATGGCTTCGATTTCTTTTTTATCGCCCACAGGTGTCGAGGTGCCATGCGGATTGATATAATCAATCTTGCCATTGACCGTGCTCATGGCATTGCGCATGCAGCGGATTGCACCTTCTCCTGAAGGAGCAACCATGTCGTAGCCATCAGATGTGGCACCATAGCCAACAATCTCAGCATAGATTTTTGCACCGCGGGCTTTCGCGTGTTCGAGTTCTTCAAGAACCAGAACGCCAGCACCCCCAGCAATCACAAAGCCATCGCGATTTTTATCATAAGCCCGCGACGCTGTTGAAGGATTGTCATTATATTTTGAAGACATGGCTCCCATGGCATCGAACAACACTGAAAGTGTCCAATCCAATTCTTCGCCACCGCCTGCAAACATCACATCTTGCTTGCCCCATTGAATCAGTTCAGTGGCATTGCCAATGCAATGAGCCGACGTGGCACAAGCCGACGAGATGGTGTAATTTACACCGCGAATCCCGAACGGTGTAGCGAGCACAGCAGAATGGGCTGAGGACATGGAAGGCGGCACGGCAAAAGGGCCAACTCGCTTGGGGCCTTTTTCACGGGTGGTATCGGCAGCAGCAACGATAGTTTTTGTAGAGGGCCCACCAGAACCCATAATGATTCCGGTGCGTTCATTTTTCACATCTTTTTCTTCGAGGCCGGAATCCGCGATGGCTTGTTCCATGGAAGCATAATTCCATATGCCTCCATCACCCATAAAGCGGCGCGCGCGGCGGTCAACCAGTTCGGAATCAAAATTGGGTTGGCCATGCACCTGGCTGCGAAAACCAAGCTCGGCATATTTATCAGCGCGTACAATGCCAGATTTGGCCGCGCGCAAAGAAGCTGTAACTTCATCAGGGCTATTGCCAATGCAAGAGACAATACCCATTCCACTGATAACGACACGACGCATGGAAACTCCTTATGCTTGGAACAGACCGACCTTCATATCGGTCACATTGTAAATCACGTCGCCATCAGCCTTCATCACACCATTGGCCACGGCCAGTTTCAGTTTCCGCAAAATCAGCCGCGTCACTTCAACTTCATATGTCACCTTCTTTATGGCAGGTGTCACCATGCCAGAGAATTTAACTTCGCCAACCCCTAAAGCACGACCACGGCCGGACTCACCGAGCCACCCTAAAAAAAATCCAGTGAGTTGCCACAGCGCATCAAGACCGAGACAGCCGGGCATCACCGGATCGCCTTGAAAGTGGCACGGGAAAAACCAAAGGTCAGGCTTTATATCAAACTCAGCCACGATTTTGCCAAGGCCAGCAGCACCGCCTTTTTCTTCGACATGGGTAATGCGATCAAACATCAGCATGGGCGGCAATGGCAATTGCGCATTGCCCGGCCCAAAAAGTTCACCGCGCCCACAGGCAAGAAGGTCATCATAGAGAAAGCTGGATTTACGGTCAGTCATGAAAGATGCAAAGCCTTAATTAAATTTGTGGCCCTTCTTTACACGGGACCGGCTAGGGATAAAAGCAAAGAAAATGCTGCTGTGGACGGCGCCAGCGCAAATCAAATTTATGCGAGCGCTTGGATCAGTATCCAAATTCCCCAACCAATCAATACCATTCCAGTAAAACGGCTGATCTGGCTTCCGGCGGGGCTTAACTTTTCAAGTGCGACGTAAAGGGCCAGCCCCACAATCCAGCGCAGCTCCATTACGCCGCCGTAAAACAAAAGCCCCATCAAAACCCAACAACAGCCAACGCAATAGAGCCCATGGGACAAACCCATATTGAATGCGCCAACGGACCCTTTTTTCCAGTGATGCGTAAAATACAGCAGCGGCGTTTGGCATTTGCGCAAACACGTCGATTTCAGGGGCGACATTTGATAAACACCTGCGGCGACGAGAAGGCCGCCACCAATTGCCGCGCTGACCACGGCCATCATCATCGAAAGTTCGATTTTTGGTTCAAGCAAGAATTGCAGCATAACAATAGCCAGAGCAAATCCAGTCCAAATCAACAGATACCCTGAGACAAATGCCGTAAGCCGCGCCGCAGCACCGGTGCTATCCTCCAACTTTCTGTTAATTGCTGCAAAGGTGAGAATGGCGGGCGCTGCCGAAGGCAACATCATCGCCATCATCATGGTCCACCACATGATGAAGAGCAGCACCAGATAAGTGAGAGTGCCAGAGCCACCAGCCATTGCAGCCATCATCAGGCGATCACCTACGAGCAGTGTGGTGAGCAATCCTGCGATGACCACCAGAGCAAGACCCGCCAGCACAATCCAGCGTTCATTTTTCGCCGAACGTTCAAATATCGACATCATATTCAAGCGCCTGTGTGGTTTAGTGAACGATACCTTGCCCGGTGAGATGCAGCATAGCCAAATGCGCATGGCGACCTTTGGTTTCCAGCTTTATTGGACCCTTTGATGTAACCGTGCCACTGGCAAACTCGGCATCAGCATATTCAAATCCATTCCTGAGAGATACACGGGCATGATGCGCTTGGTTGGTCATCGGGTTACGAATGGCTTCAGTTTTGACATCAACCACGCCCGGCACACTCAGATGGCCAGTGCAGCTATTCAAATCTGCGGAAAAAGCGATTGGCTTGAACAGCGGATCGTGAACTTTATCACACATCGAAACGAATACCTGGAAGAAAGTGGCACCTGGTTCAGTGTCTTGTCCAGACATAATTTTGAGCAATGCTTCGCGTTGTTCCGGCGTCGCACGTTCATCGACAATTGGTAATATTTCGCCATGGCCCATATGGATGGCAGCCGGCCAAGCGGCCGTTGCAGCCCATCGCAGGCCATCAAGCTTGACTTTACCATAATGACCTTTTTCGATTTGCATCCCCACCGCGGCACGACAGGTGCCATCTGTGGGCAAAGCGTTAAACTGCAAGGGCAACCATAAGAGCAGTTACAAGATGCGATCTCAGGACCGCGTATCATCCATTCAGTTAATGCCATAGCAGCCTCCTTCAAACAGAAGCCCCCAGTCCGCTAACTGGATAGCATATTTTGTGGAGATTTTCTAGTGTTGGCCAACCCCTGTTAGCGCAAAGTGAGAATGTCCCCTTTTAGCAAAATGAGAATATCCCCTTCTGGGTTTGGCGGAAGGGGTTTCGATGGTTGGGGATATTTTGGCGATGAGTTGGGCGGAGCGCGAACGTTCGGGTATCGTGCGGGCGA
>JANOUE010000089.1:0-22321 GCA_031416755.1 Hyphomicrobiales bacterium | reverse complement strand
ACATTCACTCAAAAATCGTAATCACCTTAGCCATCACTTCATCCAACAATTCGGCGGGCAACAACCCATGTATCTGCCGCACCGCGCAACTAACTCCAACATGTGGCTTGACGCGGCGCTCAATATTTAAGGGTCTCAGCTCGAAACTGCTTTATGTAAAATTGAGCCAATCAAAGTCTGATAAGGCATGCCTTCGCGCATGGCTTTGGCTTTGAGGCGTGCCAAATCTGTTTTGGGAATTCGAAGAGAAATTTTTGCGCGTTCCTCATTGATTGTTGCGCGCGCAGCATTCTGAAGTTCTTTCAAACGCTTTGCCGTTAGTAAGTTTGGTCCCGGCACATGATCTTTGCTCTCTATTAGATTGGAGAGCTCTTCTTCTTCAGTGTCGAGGAACTTACCTAGGGTTGGAATTTTCTTTTTCATATCAAGCTCTCAAATATTTTGAAGTGTACTTACGGCTGGGAAAAACAGTTTTAAGAAAAATACTGTTTTCACTTTCGATATATGGAACAACATAGGCATAGTTTTCAATATTCAGAACAAACATCCTCTGATGTGGAAATTTGGGACTTGGGTTTGGCTCATCTGCCAAGACCATTCCATCTTGTATTGCTAGTAGACATTCTTCAAATCCGACATTGTTTCGTGCAGAATTGTTGCGCAATTGAACTGCTTTTTCTGGGTTCCAAGAAATAAACGTCATAACTTCATTGTATGGACAAAGTAGGGCAAGTCAATAGCGGTCATTCCCGCACCCCCTTCCACTTAACCTTTTCACTCCCTATCTATGCTATCAGATTTCACAGTGATTCATTCGAACCGAGGATAATATGCGCGATCCATTCAACTATGCCGCCGAAGCCGCTTTCTGGCCTTCGGTTATTCAACAAGAATCGCGCGGTGAACGCGTTTATGATTTGCCGTCGCGGTTGCTGCGTGAGCGCATCATTTTCATTACCGGTCCGATTGATGATCAGGTAGCTGCATCGGTTTGTATGCAGCTTTTGTTCTTGGAAGCAGAAAACCCCAAAAAAGAAATCGCTATGTACATCAACTCGCCCGGTGGCGTGGTGAGTTCGGGCCTTTCGATTTATGACACCATGCAGTTCATCCGCCCTCAAATCTCCACCATGGTCATGGGGCAGGCAGCTTCGATGGGCTCGTTGCTTTTATGTGCAGGTACATCTGGCCAACGCTTTGCTTTGCCACATTCTTCAGTGATGGTGCACCAGCCTTCGGGCGGCTATTCGGGCCAGGTGACGGACATTATGATCCACGCCAAGAACGTGGAAGCCCTCAAGCGCCGCCTGAATGAAATCTATGTAAAACACACCGGCCGCACTATTGAGGAGGTCGAACACGCTTTGGAGCGTGATAATTTTCTCACAGCCGAAGATGCAGTGAAATTTGGTTTGATCGACAAAGTTCTGGATAAGCGGCCAGAACTGAGTGATTCCAAGTAGTTAACACCATTGCCGCAGAAATTGGTTAAGCTGAAGACCAGTTACTCGGCAAGGAAAGGTTAACAATATCGAGCGCAAGCTGGATTTGAGTCGCAAGGGTAGGCTAAACTCTGCCCTGATTTGTAATTTGAGTCCGTATAGGATAGGAGAGGCCATGAGCAAGACCGCACCAACTGACAGCAAGAACACGCTGTATTGCTCCTTCTGTGGCAAGAGCCAACATGAAGTGCGCAAACTGATCGCTGGCCCAACCGTTTTCATTTGTGATGAATGCGTTGAACTCTGCATGGATATTATTCGTGAAGAAAACAAGTCATCGCTGACGAAATCTAAAGATGGCGTGCCAACACCTCACGAAATCCGCAAAGTGTTGGATGATTATGTGATCGGCCAAGACCATGCCAAGCGCGTGCTCTCAGTTGCAGTTCACAATCATTACAAGCGCCTGAACCACGGCACCAAGAATGGTGATGTGGAATTGGCAAAGTCTAATATTTTGCTCGTGGGCCCAACTGGCTCCGGCAAAACTTTGCTGGCGCAAACGCTGGCCCGCATTCTTGATGTGCCATTCACAATGTCTGATGCCACCACCTTAACCGAAGCCGGCTACGTGGGCGAAGACGTTGAAAACATCATCCTGAAATTATTGCAGTCAGCTGATTATAATGTTGAGCGCGCCCAACGCGGCATTGTCTATATCGACGAAATTGACAAGATCAGCCGCAAATCTGACAACCCTTCAATCACCCGTGACGTATCAGGCGAAGGCGTGCAACAAGCGCTCTTGAAAATTATGGAAGGCACAGTTGCTTCGGTTCCCCCGCAAGGTGGCAGAAAGCACCCACAACAGGAATTCCTGCAAGTAGATACTTCTAACATTCTCTTTATCTGCGGCGGTGCCTTCGCTGGATTGGAGCGGATTATTTCGCAGCGCTCAAAAGGCACCGGCATTGGTTTTGCTGCAACAGTGCGTGGGCCCGATGATCGGCGCATGGGCGCAGTTTTGCGCGAGTTGGAACCAGAAGATTTACTGCGCTTTGGTTTGATCCCTGAATTTGTAGGTCGGTTGCCAGTCGTTGCGACTCTGGAAGATTTGGATGAAGTCGCACTTGTCGAAATTCTCACAGGACCGAAGAACGCAATCGTGAAGCAATATCAGCGTTTGTTCGAAATGGAAGGTGTGAAACTAACCCTTGCAGACGAGGCGTTGAAATCCATTGCCCGTAAAGCCATTGATCGCAAGACCGGTGCTCGCGGGCTTCGCTCTATCATGGAAACCATTTTGCTAGATACCATGTATGATCTACCCGGCATGGACGGCGTAGAAGAAGTGGTGATTTCAAGAGAAGTTGTTGAAGGTGATGCAAAGCCGTTGTTGATATATGCTGATCGCGATGCCAGCGGCAGAATGGCGCCTGTATCTGCATAACAGGGGTTGAAATGGCGTTTAATAAACGCCACATCACGGTTATCAAAACATGAGGTCCACATAGCTTCCTTGAAGTATGCGGACCAAAAGGAACCAGAATGGCAAAAAAGAACATCGAATCCGTTGGCCCGATTGAAACACTGCCAGTGTTGCCTTTGCGCGATATTGTGGTGTTTCCGCACATGGTGGTGCCACTGTTTGTGGGCCGCGAGAAATCTATCAAAGCACTGGAAGAAGTAATGCGCGAAGACAAGCGCATCATGCTAGTGGCGCAGAAAAATCCGGGTGATGATGATCCGGCCGTTGATACAATTTATGAAGTGGGCACGCTGGCCCAAGTGCTGCAACTTTTGAAATTGCCAGATGGCACAGTGAAGGTTTTAGTCGAAGGTGTTGAACGCGCCCGCGTGGAACGCTTCACTGACCGTACTGATTTCTTTGAAGCTGAAATTTCTCTGTTGCCCAACATCACCAAAGCTGATGCCGATTCCGATGCAATGGCTCGCACCGCAGTTTCGCAATTTGAATCTTATGTGAAGCTCAACAAAAAAGTTCCACAGGAAGTTTTGGCCACCATTGGCCAGATCACTGATCATGCAAAATTAGCTGATACTATTGCAGCGCATTTGGCTATAAAAATTGTCGATAAACAAACTTTACTTGAAACGCTTTCAATTGAAGATCGCTTCGAAAAGGCTTTCGGCTTTATGGAAGGCGAGATTTCAGTTCTGCAAGTTGAAAAGCGTATCCGTGGCCGCGTGAAGCGCCAGATGGAAAAAACTCAACGCGAATATTATTTGAATGAGCAAATGAAAGCCATTCAAAAAGAATTGGGCGATGGCGAAGGCGAGAAGGATGAAATCGGCGAACTCGAAAAACGTGTTGCCGACACCAAGTTTTCGAAAGAAGCCCGTGAGCGTGCTGAAGCTGAAGTGAAAAAACTTCGCCAGATGAGTCCCATGTCGGCAGAAGCCACAGTGGTGCGCAATTATCTCGATTGGTTGTTGAATATTCCATGGAACAAAAACTCCAAGGTGAAGAATGATCTTGAGTTTGCTCAAGGCGTTCTCGACACTGATCACTTTGGCTTGGAAAAAGTTAAAGAACGTATCATCGAATATCTTGCGGTGCAAAGCCGCACCAACAAATTGCGTGGTCCAATTCTGTGCCTGGTCGGTCCTCCTGGTGTGGGTAAAACCTCACTCGGCAAATCCATCGCCAAAGCCACAGGCCGCGAATTCGTGCGCATGTCACTTGGTGGCGTACGTGACGAATCCGAAATTCGTGGTCACCGCCGCACTTACATTGGATCGATGCCCGGCAAAATTATTCAGTCGATGAAGAAGGCCAAGAAATCCAATCCACTTTTCTTGCTCGATGAAATTGACAAGATGGGCATGGATTTCCGGGGCGATCCTTCAGCGGCATTGCTTGAAGTGTTGGATCCTGAACAAAACGGCACATTCATGGACCACTATTTAGAAGTGGAATATGATTTGTCGAATGTGATGTTTGTAACGACATCAAACACGCTCAACATTCCGCCAGCTCTGCTCGACCGCATGGAAATCATTCGCCTTGCTGGCTACACCGAAGAAGAAAAAGCTGAGATTGCTAAGCGCCATCTTGTTCCAAAAGCCATGGAAAGCCACGGCCTCGACAAGAAGGAGTTTGAAGTCACGGATGACGCCATCACCGAAGTGATCCAAAGCTACACCCGCGAATCTGGCGTGCGTAATTTGGAGCGCGAATTAAACACGCTGTCACGCAAAGCCGTAAAAGACTTGATGACCAACAAGAAAAAGAAGGTCAAGGTTGATGCGGAATTGGCCAAGAAATATCTTGGTGTGCAAAAATATACGCACGGCATGGCTGAAGGCGAAGACCAAGTTGGCGTCGTCACTGGCCTCGCTTGGACCGAAGTGGGCGGTGAACTTCTCACCATCGAAGCTCTCATGATGCCCGGCAAAGGCAAAATGACGGTGACCGGTAACCTGAAAGATGTGATGAAAGAGTCAATCTCCGCCGCTTCATCATATGTCCGCAGCCGAGCGCCTGCCATTGGTGTAAAGCCGCCGATCTTCGATAAGAAAGACATCCATGTGCATGTGCCAGAAGGCGCTACACCCAAGGATGGCCCGTCAGCAGGCATTGCCATGGCAACGGCCATTGTGTCTGTGCTCACCGGCATTCCAGTGCGCAAAGATATTGCCATGACTGGTGAAATTACTTTGCGGGGCCGGGTGCTGCCTATCGGTGGTCTGAAAGAAAAGCTTTATGCTGCCCTGCGCGGCGGCATCAAGAAAGTGATGATCCCGATTGAGAACGTGAAAGACTTGGCCGATATTCCGCCATCGGTCAAAAACGGCATGGAAATTATCCCCGTCACCATGGTCGATGATGTGTTGAAACACGCTTTGGTGCGCATGCCTGAAAGCATTATCTGGGATGAAGTAGCCGAAGAAGCCGCGGCTGCAGCAAGAATTGCAGCAGAACGATTAAGTGATGGTGCGAGGGCGCATTAAAGGAGTGTTTTGACAATCCGTGTATTGACTCTGCACGGACGATCTTTAATTCTCAGGATAATGAAAAAGAATCTGGTTGAATATAAAAATCCACCGCTGGTAGAGACTGTCTTTTCGGTCCAATTTGAACCTTTGTCTGGTTCAAGTTCGCTGTTGGGGCAGTTCTACCAAGAAGTGAAAGTTGAATTTCCTTCGCTGCAAGACTTACCTCCGTTAATTAATATTATTGAGCCTGAATTCTTGACACCGCAGTTTCAGTCCTTGACAATACAGTTTGAGCAAAACAGCCGATTATTTATGACGTCAGAAGACAGTTCCTTGGTTCTTCAAGTTCAACGTGATAGGTTTGTTATGAATTGGCGAAAAACTGAAAATAACCTGATTTATCCACGTTTCTTAATTCTCTACCCAAAGTTTGAAGAGCTATTTAATAGGTTCGCTCAATTTGTTGAACTGCAAAAACTAGGTCCAATCAAGCAGAATCAGTTTGAACTAACATATATAAACATAATTGACAAAACTAACGGTTTAGCAAAGTCTGGTGTTGAAGGGCTATTCGTTGATCATATTCGTAACTCTGATTTGAATAATAGATTTTTACCTCCAGCAGAAGTTATGAAATGGCAAAGCTCTTTTGCGATGGAAAGCAAACTTGGGAGACTTCATGTCGGGGCAAGTAGCGCCTTTCTTAATCAGGATGCATCAAGGGGACAAGTTATGAGAGTTGACTTGACAGCACGTGGAATTGGCGATGATTTTTCAATTGAAGGAAGACAAGCTTGGTTTGAAACTGCTCACAAATGGGTTGTTTCTGGGTTCTCAGATGTAATTAGCGCTGACGTTCAGTATGAATTCTGGGGTAGATCATGAGTGAAAATTCGCTTTATGATACAATTGACGTTTCTCAGATAGAGGGTTTGCTCGCATCAAGTTTCTTGAGCGAAGCCAGCACAGAAATTCAAACATCAACGACGGGTAGCTTTTATAGCTCCGCCAAGACACCAAGTATTTCAAACTCTACTTTGTTTCAACTTCCTCTTCGTGATGAATATCAAGCAAAGTTGCGTCTATTGGTCGGCGTCATAAAAAAAACAGTTGGCCCAACTTCTATTTTTGGTTCAAAAAAGATAGATGTGCTTACGGCGGTATTTTCTGAGCTTGTTTTACGGCAATTGCCAAAGTCTATATCGTTGCCACAAATTACACCAGACGGAGAGGGAGGGTTGCTTTTGGTCTGGGAGGGTCGCAGGACGGTATTGGCAACTGTTGTTGGCAGTAAGATCCATTTGCTGCTCGACCCGGGAACTCGAAACAGCACGCCGTATGAAAATCTGCCGATATCAGGGCGGGTACTGCCACCAGAGCTATTGGCAGCACTGCAGGCTGTTTAGTACGCGAAATGTCTCAAGCCGAAAACGTGGAGAAAATTGGTGACTTCGAAACGGTTAGTCGAACAATTTGGTTTCCGCAGATGACAAGGGAGGAATCAAATGTTGTGTTCACAGCAATTTTTGATTTTCAAGATGGTGGTCCCGAATCAGTTATTTGGCGAAAGTATTGTAGGGATGAAATAGACGTTCATTCCAAGGCGCGCGAACAAGAAGCAAAAAAACAGGTTAAAAAACCAAATGTGAAATATTTGGGTTTCGGCAATGCGCTCGTGGAAACTGTGCGCAAAATAAAAAGCGTAAATCCCAATGGCTATGGTTTCGAAATTGTGCATGAACCAAGCGAAGGCGTTTTTCACGCCCATATTTTCTATGATTTGCCAGTTGGTACGCGATACTCAGCGCTTACTAAGCCGCAAAAAATGGATTTGCGTTTTAACCTTGGAAAACTATTCCAACCATTAATTCCTCAAAGCAAATAGCTTTGCTAGAAAGCACTTTGAAAGGCCAAAATAAAATACTAGCTCCGCCCCTGGGTGAACGCAATCTTCAACGCGAACACGGCAAACACACCAGCAAATGTGAAATCAATCCCGCGCATCACGCGGGGTTGATTTTTGAGCCACACTACCAATTTCTCAGCACCCAAAATCATCAGCACTGAAAGCGGGATGTTGATCACCACGAAAAAAAGTCCGAGGAACAAGAGTTTTGCCGTCACATGTGGGTCACTTGCAGAAACGAACTGCGGCAGAAACGTTATGAAGAACAAAACCACTTTCGGGTTGGTCAAGTTGATGCTGATACCCATCAAGAAACTGCTCAGCAATGGCACCTGTTTCTTATCAACATTGCCGACATTCAACGATGAGCCATTGCGAATGGCATCAAACGCCAGCCAAAGTAAATAACCCGCACCTACAATTTTGAGAATCAAAAACCCTGTCTGCGAAGCAGCAATCAATGCCGATACACCAAAGGCCGCCAGCAGAGTGTGTATGACGCAACCCAAATTCGTGCCAGCCACAGAAGCAAGCCCAGCATTGCGACCTGAATTGATGGTCTGCGAGAGCCACAAGCTCATGTCTGGCCCGGGAGTTATGAACAGCAGAATCGAGGCCAGCGAATAAGCCAACAAAACTGAGTGGTCTGGAATAAAATTCATGTATCAAACTCTGCCATTGAAAAAGGCGGAACCCAAAGGTTCCGCCAATTTTTGAGTTTCTTCTAGTTTGCTGAAGTTCTTTCGGACTTCAGATCGGCGGCAGCTTTAAAGCGCCAGCTCAATTCGTTTCTCCCTAGACTTAGGCCCACGTTGTGAGATTTCGTCTGGCGCGAATTAGCCCGAAAATAGTTGGTTTGCCAAGTTAATTATTTTAAGCCGCAAAAGGGTGGTGGTTCAGTTTGAAATCTAGCCGTCTGGGCAGGCTATCGCATCCCATATTGATTTCCTGTAAGCTTAACTTGGCAGAGGGGAAGGTCAAGCGTATTGCTACGACAAGAGTCGGATACGGTGCCGGACGACGGCAATAATAAAGCCGCGCAAGCATAGGGAAAGCAAGGTGGCTTGGCCGCGTGCTAAGTCCATGACGATAAGGTAACCGGCATGAACGCTTTTCACATTCAAAAAACCTTGCGCATTTCTTATGCAATGCAAGTTATTTTGACAAACAGGCTTTTGAATTTTGAAGAGTTTGTCGTAGACTTAGACGCAATCGCTCCAAAGGTTGGTCGTCCGAAAACCTATGGAAAACAATAAGTAAGAAGTGCGTAAATCTCTTATCCTGTTGATTTAGACGCCGGAAATTTTAGATACTCCTTATGGTAAATATAATATGTTGACAACTGTTAACAGAAGTATATGTTGCAGGGAGGCGTGATGGCAAGACTGCGTCATCCAAACAAAGAAATAGAGGCTGCAATTAGTGCTGCAGAAGATTTGGGGTGGACTGTGTACATCTCTCCGAAAGGTCATGCTTGGGGTCATCTATATTGCCCCAAAAATGATCGTGATGGATGTATTATATCTGTATGGAGCACACCTAGATCAAAAGAAAACCACGCACGAAGCATTACTCGTAAGGTAAAACTATGTCCGGGGAGTCATGGAGTTGAAGATGAAAAATCATAGTCTGACAATAATCGCTTCCGGCCTAGAAATTGGAAATCTGGATTATGCTGATCGTTTTTTTGAAGCCGGATGCGATGACTCTACCATTTCCCTGCAAAAAGGGTTGTTTGTTCTCGAGTTTGACCGAGAAGCAAACACTTTTGAAGATGCTCTAATTACTGCAATTCGCGATGTTAAGAAGGTCGGTGCTACTATTGAGCGAATTGAACCTGATCACTTGGTGAGTGCCGCAGACATTGCCACACGCACAGGCGTAACTCGTGCGGCTATATCTCTCTATGCAAGTGGAAAACGAGGCGAAGGTTTTCCTTCGCCAATCGCACGTATAACTACGGACAGTCCATTGTGGGATTGGCCGGAAGTGGCAAAGTGGATGGTGGGACAAAAGCAAATTACGGAAGAAGCGGCTCTCGAAGCATCGGTTATTCGCGATATGAACCATGCCATTCTTAATGTTCATCATCCTGTATCGGATTCCGAACGTAGGTTCAAAGAATTGGTCACCGCTTAAAGTTTGTGTATGACTAATGGCTATATGTCCGGGGCGTATAGTCATATCGCGGTCTTTTAACTTTTAACTTTCAAATTTCAACCTGACCCGCCACCAGCTAAAGCCTCGCCTTGCCTTAAACCCTCAAAGCCTTAAAAGGGCGCAAAACCATTTGGAACAAGAGATTCTTATGCGCCTTTCGCAATATTTTATGCCAGTCCTCCGGGATGATCCCAAGGAAGCCGAGATCGCTTCACACCGACTTATGCTGCGCACCGGCATGGTGCGCCAAGAAGCGGCGGGCAGTTATTCGTGGCTGCCGATGGGCTTTCGCGTTCTGAAAAAAATCGAACAAATTGTGCGCGAAGAACAAAACCGGGCTGGCGCCTTGGAAGTTCTTATGCCCACTTTGCAATCGGCTGATCTGTGGCGCAAATCTGGCCGCTATGATGATTACGGCAAAGAAATGCTGCGCATCAAAGATAGGCAAGATCGTGATTTGCTTTACGGCCCGACCAACGAAGAAATGATTACCGATATTTTCCGTTCCGGCATTCAGAGCTACAAAGATATGCCGCGCAATCTTTATCACATTCAGTGGAAATTCCGCGATGAAGTGCGCCCACGTTTCGGCGTGATGCGTGGCCGCGAGTTTTTGATGAAGGATGCGTATTCATTCGACGTGTCGCGTGAAGCAGGCCAACACGCTTACAATAAAATGTTTGTGAGCTATTTGAAAACTTTTGCTCGTCTCGGCATTAAAGCTGTGCCCATGCGCGCCGACACCGGCCCCATTGGTGGTGACGACAGCCATGAATTTTTGGTGCTGGCAGACACAGGCGAAAGCGGCGTGTTCTTTGATGGCGCTCTCCACGATCTTGATTGGTCAAAAATCGAAATTGATTATGACAATGTGGAAGCTGTGGCCGCCATGGTTTCAGAATATACGTCGAAATATGCCGCCACCGATGAAAAGCACAATCAAACTGAATTTGAACAGCGCGTACCCGAAGGCAAACGCCTCAGCGGCCGCGGCATTGAAGTGGGTCACATCTTCTTCTTCGGCGATAAATATTCAAAACCATTGGGCTGCGAAGTGCAGGGGCCAGATGGCAAGAAGATTACTGTGCAGTCAGGCTCCTATGGCATCGGCGTTTCGAGGTTGGTGGGGGGCATCATTGAAGCCAGCCACGATAAAGACGGGATCATCTGGCCAGAATCTGTTGCACCATTTCGTGTTGGGTTGATTAATTTGAAAGTGGGCGATGTGGAAGCCGATGCCGCCTGCGAGAAAATTTACAAAGCCCTCGAAGCCAAGGGCGTTGAAGTGCTTTATGATGATCGCAACCAACCAGGGGGAGCAAAATTCGCGTCCATGGATTTGATTGGCTTGCCCTGGCAAGTGATCGTCGGCCCGCGCGGGCTGAAGGATGGCATTGCTGAAGTGAAAAACCGCAAGACTGGCGCACGCGAGAATGTGGCGCTGGACCAGATTGTGGAGCGATTCGCTTAGATGGCTGACGGCCTCCCCGACACACGTTCCTTTGCTGGCTTTGAATGGCAAATAGCTATGCGTTATTTGCGTGCTCGCAGACGCGAAGGCTTTATCTCGGTCATCTCATTTTTCTCGTTTCTTGGCATTGCTCTGGGTGTGGCAACTCTCATCGTTGTCATGTCTGTGTTCAATGGCTTCCGTGCTGAATTGCTGGATAAGATTCTGGGCTTTTCTGGTCACGCAGCAATTTATCGCCAAGACCAAGAACCAATCAAAGATTATAAAGCCGTGCAAGACCGCATTGCCAAAGTTCCAGGTGTTGCGCGTGTCATATCCTTGGTCGAAGGGCAGGCCATGGTGTCATCGTTGAAAACGGCTACTGGCGCTTTGGTGCGTGGGCTCAGCGAAGATGATTTGATCAAGCTGCCCAGCATCAACAACCGAGATTTGCGCACCGCCATAACAACGCCCGGCACCTTGGATGAAGTGGCCAACTTGAAAGGCTTTGATAAATCTGATGGCATCGCCATTGGCCAAGCCATGGCCCAGCGCCATCAAGTAGCTTTAGGCAGTGTGATAACTTTAATTGCCCCCAATGGGCCAGACACCGTGATTGGCAACACCCCGCGCATCCGCGATTATACCGTGGTTGCCATCTTCAAAATGGGCATGTCGGATTATGATGCAGGCGTGGTCTATATGCCCATCATCGAAGCGCAGGATTTCTTCTCGACGGATAATGGTGCCACCGGCCTTGAAGTGATGGTTGATGATCCCGACAACATTCAAAACAAACTGGGTTTGCTGCTTGATGCTGCTGGCCCTGATCTTTCCGTGCAAACATGGCAAAGCCGCAACGTGGCATTTTTCAATGCGCTCGCGGTGGAGCGCAATGTGGTGATCATGGTCGTCTCACTTGTAGTATTGGTGGCGGCGCTGAACATTGTTTCGGGCCTTTTCATGCTGGTAAAAGACAAAGGCAGCAACATCGCAATATTGCGCACCATGGGTGCCACCAAGGGTGCAATCATGCGGGTGTTCTTTATCACCGGCGCAGCGATTGGAACTATCGGCACTTTTGTGGGGCTCATTCTTGGCCTCCTGCTTTGCGCCAATGCCAACAATATCCGAAATGCAATTCAGTGGCTTTCCGGCGTTGATCCGTTCAATGCTGAATTTTACTATTTGGCTCAGCTTCCCGCCAAAGTGGATTACGTGCAAACTTTCTGGATTGTGGTCTTTGCTTTGCTCATGTCATATCTTGCAACACTCTATCCTTCTTGGAAAGCTGCCCGCCTCGATCCAGTGGAGGCTTTGCGCTACGAATGAACCTTCGCCCTGCCTTAGAACTCCACCGCATTTCCCGTGTCTATGGTACGGGTGAAAACACTTTGCAAATTTTCAAAAACCTGTCGCTCACCATTGTGCCCGGTGAAATTGTTGGCCTCATCGGACCATCAGGCGCAGGCAAATCGTCGCTGTTGCATATTGCAGGCTTGCTGGAAAAACCCACCGCTGGCGATGTGGTGATTGCTGGCCAAAACTGCAATGAATTGGACGATGCCGCCCGCACCAGAATCCGCCGGATAGGAATTGGTTTTGTCTACCAATTCCATCACCTGCTTCCAGAATTTTCCGCGCTAGAGAACGTTGTTATCCCGCAGTTGATCGCCAACGCGCCAAAAGAAGATGCGATTAAACGCGCCAAAGATTTGCTCGCTCGCATGGGCCTGAGTCATCGTATCAAGCATCGCCCCGCCGAACTTTCTGGCGGCGAACAACAGCGTGTAGCCATCGCCCGTGCAATCGCCAATCGCCCGTTGTTACTTCTGGCTGATGAACCAACCGGAAATCTTGACCCGCCAACCGGTGCCATGGTGCATGCAGAATTTGTCCGCCTGATTCAGGAGGAGGGGCTTGGCGCATTGATTGCAACACACAACATAGATTTTTCTGAACGGATGAGCCGTGTGGTGAGATTGAACGCCGGAATGTTAGTCGATGGCTAGCGCGCTTCAAAGCTCACAAGAGCACGCACTTCGGCACGAGGGTTACCCCCACCCTGAGGTGCGAGCGTATGCGAGCCTCAAAGGGTTGCTGGCAATTGTGTTCTGGTTTTTGCTCACACACTCCGCACTTGCCCTCACATCAGACCGCGCAACCCTAGCCACAAAAATCTGTACAGCCGCTGAACAACAAGCCCTGGCCAATAATATTGACCCTTCATATTTCGCGCGCCTGCTCTGGCGTGAAAGCTTGTTTGATCCCAATGTCGTGAGCAACAAGGGTGCGCAAGGTATTGCGCAATTCATGCCGGAAACTGCAAAGCGCCGTGGGCTGGTAGATCCATTTGAACCCATTGGCGCTGTCAAAGCTTCGGCTGCTTTCATCGCCGATTTGCGCAACCAATTCGGCAATCTGGGCCTCGCCGCAGCGGCCTATAATGCGGGCGAGCAGCGCGTGATTAAATGGCAAGCAGGAAAAGGTGGCATGCCAGATGAAACCCGAGCCTATGTAGAATTCATCACCGGCCGCTCCATTGAAGAATGGAAATCCATCACCGCGAGTTTCGCAGTGCCAGCCATTGGCAAGGGTTCGAATTTTGCGACGAACTGCATTGCGTTGGCAATGCGCAAAGGCCAATTGGCCGGAACCCATTTGCGCTCTGCAGTTTTCCAGCCTTGGGGTGCATTATTGTCGGCTGGCTTTGATGAGGGCAAAGCGGTTGCGCAATTCCAGCGGCTCAAACTTCGCTTTCCCACTGTCATTGCCAATCGTGATCCGCAGATCGCCCGCAAGAAAAACCTCTCACGCGGCACGCGCAAAATGGTGTTTGTAATGTTAGGGGCCAAATCAGCCACCGCCGCCGCTGAAACCTGTGCGAAACTACAGGCACTCGGTGGGCCATGCATTGTGCACAAGAATTGAAATGCGCTAAACTGCGTGCATGCCTGCGCCCATTTTCATCCACCTCCGAGTCCATTCCGCCTATTCTTTGTCTGAAGGCGCTTTGCCGATTAAAAAGCTCAGCGCCATGGCCAAAGAGATGGGCATGCCGGCACTGGCGATAACTGACACTGGAAATCTTTTTGGTGCATTGGAATTTTCGGAAGCACTGTCCGCCAAAGCCATTCAACCAATTATTGGTTTGGCGCTGAAGCTCGACATGGCTGTAACGCCAGAAAAATTGGCGGCACATCAACAGCATATTGGATTAAAACGCCACACATCTATTTTGCTTCTGGCAAAAAATGAGCAAGGTTATTTGAATTTAATGAAGCTTACCTCCAGCTCATTTCTGGATGCAGCAGATAATGCCGAACCGCATGTTACGTGGGCGAAATTTGCGGCTTGCTCCGAAGGTTTAATTTGCCTTTCAGGTGGTCCTGAAGGTCCATTGAATGAAGCATTGGTACAAGGCCAAGCGCCATTGGCAAAGCAGCGGGCTTTGCAATTGCAGGCGCTGTTCGGGGATCGCTTTTATATCGAGCTGCAACGCCACAGCACTGACAATGAACTAGCGGCTGAAACGGGCTTGATCGATATTGCCTATGAAAATGAAATTCCTTTGGTCGCCACCAATGAATGCTATTTCGCAACGCCGGACGATTATGTGGCCCATGATGCATTGATCTGCATTGCCGAGGGCGAAGTGATTGCCGCTGATAACCGCAGGCGCTTGACGCCCGATCATTATTTCAAAACCCAAGCCGAAATGGCAACACTGTTTGCCGATATTCCGGAAGCGGTTTCCAACACCATCGAAATTGCTAAGCGTTGTGCGTTCTGGGTGAAAGGCCGCAAACCAATTCTGCCCCGTTTTGCTGACGGCGATGAAGGCAATGAACTGCGCATTCAAGCCGAGCAGGGCCTTGCCCAGCGCTTGGCAACGCGGGGGTTGGTTTCCGGTTACACTGAACAACAATACAATGAACGCTTAGCCTTCGAGCTCAGCGTAATTACCCGAATGGATTTTCCGGGTTACTTCCTCATCGTTGCAGATTTCATAAAATGGGCAAAGAATAAAGGCATTCCCGTGGGGCCTGGTCGTGGCTCAGGTGCGGGTTCCATGGTAGCCTATGCGCTCACCATCACGGATTTGGACCCGTTCCGATTCAACTTGCTGTTCGAGCGTTTCCTCAATCCTGAACGCGTATCCATGCCCGACTTCGATATCGATTTCTGTCAAGACCGCCGCGATGAAGTGATCAATTATGTGCAAGATCGTTTTGGCAAAGGCCGCGTTGCGCAAATTATCACTTTCGGAAAACTCCAGGCCCGCATGGTCACGCGAGATGTGGGCCGGGTGTTGCAACTGCCTTATGGGCAGGTTGACAGGCTTTCCAAACTCATCCCCATGAACCCAGCCAATCCACTCACTTTGCGCGAGTCGATTGAAGTGGAGCCGCGCCTGCAGGAAGAGCGCGACCGCGACCCCAATGTGAAAAACTTGTTTGATATCGCTCTGCGCATTGAAGGGCTTTACCGCAACGCTTCCACCCATGCCGCAGGCGTGGTGATTGGCGATCGGCCACTTGAAGAGCTGGTGCCACTTTACCGTGACGCGCGTTCATCCCTTCCAGCCACGCAATTCAGCATGAAATATGTTGAAATGGCCGGCCTTGTGAAGTTCGATTTTCTGGGGCTGAAAACGCTCACGGTAATAGATAAAGCCATCAAGCTCATCCATGTGCGTGAGCCTGCTTTCGATATTGATGCAATTTCATATGAGGATATAGCCACTTATGAAATGCTGCGGCAGGGCGACACAATTGGCGTGTTCCAGCTTGAAAGCTCCGGCATGAGGGATACCGCAAAACGCATGAAGGCTGATTGTGTAGAAGATATTATCGCAATCGTAGCGCTTTATCGCCCAGGCCCCATGGAGAACATTCCAAAATTCATCGCCAACAAGTTAGGCGATGCCACACCCGATTATATGCACCCAATGTTAGAGCCGCTGCTCAAGGAAACTTACGGCATCATCGTTTATCAAGAGCAGGTGATGCAAATTGCCCAAGTGCTCTCAGGCTACTCGCTTGGCGAAGCTGATCTTTTACGCCGGGCCATGGGCAAAAAAATCAAAGCAGAAATGGATGCGCAAAAAGAGCGTTTCATTGAAGGCGCTCTCAAAAACCATGTGGATGCCAAAAAGGCCGACGAAATTTTTGAACACGTGCAAAAGTTCGCAGGTTACGGCTTTAACAAATCTCACGCTGCCGCCTATGCCGTGGTGTCTTATCAAACCGCTTATCTCAAAGCCAATTATCCTGTGGAGTTTTTAGCCGCTTCGATGACTTTGGATATGGGCAATACTGATAAGCTTATGCTGTTCAGAAGAGAGGCCCAACGCCTAGGCATCAAAGTTATACCGCCTTCAGTCAATAGCAGTGATGTGGATTTCACGGTGAAAGACGGGACAATACTTTATTCACTGGCGGCGCTCAAAAATGTGGGCGCAGGCGCAGTCGAACAAATTGTCACCGCTCGCAATTCAGGCGGCGCATTTAAATCATTGGGCGAATTCTCACGGCGTGTGGATGCCAAGGCTCTGAATCGCCGCGCATTGGAAAGCATGACCAAGGCCGGAGCCTTCGACACTCTCAACCCAAACCGCG
This sequence comes from Hyphomicrobiales bacterium, assembly GCA_031416755.1. Classification (GTDB taxonomy): domain Bacteria; phylum Pseudomonadota; class Alphaproteobacteria; order Rhizobiales; family Aestuariivirgaceae; genus Aestuariivirga. The sequence continues at coordinate 5,782 of JANOUE010000089.1, read as the reverse complement.
CGCAAGTGTTAGATGGCGTTGATAGCATCATCGGCATTGCCAACCGCTCTGCATCTGAAGCGGCAGCGGGTCAGAATGATATGTTCGGCGGCATGAAAGCGGCGAGCGAAGATTTTGTGTTGCCGCAGCGCGATGCTTGGCTGCCCATGGAAAAATTGGCGCAAGAATTTGAGGCCGTAGGCTTTTATCTTTCCGGCCATCCGCTCGATGAATATGTAAAACCACTGGCCCGTCTTGGCGTTGAATCTTGGCTCTCGTTCCAAGAAAAAGTTTTGACGCGGGGCGCTACAGCGGCAAAGCTTGCGGGCACCATCACCTATAAACAAGAACGGCGCTCGAAAAACGGAAATAAGTTTGCCTTTGTCGGATTTTCCGATCCCACGGGGCAATTTGAAACCATTGTATTTTCAGACACATTAAATCTGGTGCGCGAATTGCTCGAGCCCGGCAAAGCGGTCATCGCACGCGTTGAAGCTGATCTCGATGGCGAAGAAATCAAACTTCGTTTACAGGGCTTGGAAATTCTCGACAAAGCGGCAGCCACTGTTGTGCAAGGCATTCAAGTTTTTATACGCGATGCAAAATCAGTGGAGTCCATTGCCAAGCGCTTGCAACCCGGCGGCAAGGCTCCGGTTCGTTTAACGTTGTTGATGGACAATGGCCGTGAAGTTGAAATTGGACTAGGTTCAAAATTCGCAATCACCCCGCAAATTCGCGGAGCGATTAAAGCCATTGCCGGTGTAGTTGACGTGCAGGATTTATAAAGGCGCTGGCCACGATGATGTCGGCAGTTGCCCGCGATCAAGTTGCTTCACAAATTCAATAGCAACACCTTGATCAATATAGCGCACCACGCGACCACGCATTTTGCCCAGCATTAAATATGTGCCCACACTTGGCACCACTTCAGTCTTGATGGCGGCACCTGAAACAGAAATATCGATGACTTCGCAATTATAAACGCGACCATCTGGCAAAGAGATTTGCGATTGCTTTTCCGATGGCTCAAAACGCGCATGGCGGCGGCCAGTATCATCATCCGGATCGCGATTTTTCAGCCATGCGATACGCTGCTGCAAGCGCTCTAATCTTGGACCATGCAAAGTGAATTCAACCCGAAAACCACCTTGAACTTCAACGGTTGAAATAGCTTCAACTCGCCCAATTTCCTCAAGATATGCCACTAAAGTTTGGCCAATCTGAGGAACGTGTTCAGTCAAAAACGTTGCTCCGAGTGGTGTCACTTCCACCACTTGGCAAGCATGTTCAGACATATCTGGGAGCATAAAGCGCCCAAAAACTATTCCGAGCGCCTTGGACATGCCAGACGGCGGAGAGTGCTCCATATTTAATACGCTCACGATAAACCTCTACTGCTGGCCCTTACCGTTCCCCCCCGGGCGCCATGGAATGATTCACCATTCCAATTCTTATACTCCATAAATCGGGTAAAGGCAGAGTTAATAGTCAGGATTTATCCAAGCTATATTTTTTTGAATTAGCTGATCCCACCTTGAATGACCTGGAATTGAGTGGGTGCTTTGCGGCCCACAGCGCCAAGCAACATATCGCCTGCATCATGCTCAGTCCAAATCATGCGCGCCGAAACGAGTTCGCGCCGGAGCAGCGCAGGTGTATATCCAAGTCGGCTGTCATGGAATGAAAACAAGCCACCAAAAATCTGAATTTGACCATTGTCGCCATTTTGAATGGGCAAACCAATCATTTCAGCAGCCACAATAATATCTTGTTCCGAGATGAAACGCATTCGCACCAAACTGGGCTGCAAGCGTTTTTGCGTAATCTCAAGACAGTTGCCCACAACGCCGCGTTCAAAACCATCAAAGCCCAGCAAAGCATCACAATTGGTCATTTCTCTGCCGAAGAGGTCGTAAATCTTGGTTCCAGCCAGACGGAACTGCCATGTATTGTCGCTGAGCTTGCGCTCGATAATCGAAAGATTAGGCACAACATCTACGATATTTCTGAGATTGATTTCATCCTTGCGCGGGCAGGCGCGTTCGGCACGCAAGCTTTCCCAATACCGAAACAATTTACGGCTGCCCGGATGCAGCATTTGGTTCTGCGCTTGGTTAATGTCTGGCCGATCGAGATTTTGCATTTCATGCCTCTCAGAGGACAAACTAGAAAAAGTCTGTCCCATTCGTGAACGTCTGGTGTATGAAATGCACATGCCGTGCCAGCCGGAGTGCCAATGACCAATCAATCCCCGATTAATCTTAGTGAGCAAACTATAGAAAAGCAGGCACCGCCAGCGTTCAACCTGCCACCTTTGACGATTGGAATCATTGTAGTGTTAGCTGCAATTCATGGCCTGCTGCAATTGGGCGGCGATCAAGTTCAAATCTGGTCGCAGGCCGTTTTTGCATTTAATCCAGCCAGATTCGGCGTTGAGCCCATCAATCAACTGGCGGGCTCAGCCTATTGGAGCATGTTAACTTATGGATTGCTCCATGCAGATTTGCTGCATCTGGGGTTTAACAGCCTGTGGCTTGTGGTTTTTTCGAAACCCGTAATTTTGCGACTGGGCAATATACGATTTCTAATTTTGCTGGCATTTTCGATTCTAGCCGGCGCTTGGGCCAGCTTGATTGTACATTGGGGCGAATTTTTAGTGATGGTTGGCATTTCCGCTGGCGTCTCGGGTGTCATGGCAGCAGCAATTCCGATAATTTATGCACCCGGCGGTTATTGGGCAACGAAGTCTGCCCAGCGGATGAAGTTGATCGACCCCTTAACGCCCAAAGGAATTATCACCAACAAAACTGCCGCATTATTTACACTCGTATGGCTTGCATTGACCACCTTCACAGCAACGACACAATATGCAACTGGCACAGCTTTCTTGGAAGAGCGCGTTGTTGCGTGGGAAGCTCATCTCGGCGGCTTTATCATGGGCTTTATTATGTTCTATCTCTTGGACAGTAAAAACAAATCATGATAGCCTGACCTTTCAATAATGATGGAGGGCACTATGTCTGTTTCTCACATTCTACGCGTCAAAGGCACAGGCACGATCACAGGAAAGTCAACGGATAAAGTGCGCAGCATTGCCCAAACGCTGGCTGAAAAGCGCATCGGAGCAATAGTGATCGTCAACGCCACTGGCGGCATCGAAGGCATTGTATCTGAGCGCGATATCGTGTGCTGCATCGCCAAAGAAGGAGCAGTGACACTTGATCATCCCGTCTCTCAGGTGATGACCAAGAAAGTTAGAACCTGCTCTGAGACAGACAGCGAAACCGAATTGATGGCGATCATGACTGAAAACCGCATTAGGCATTTGCCAGTTGTAGCTAAGGGCAAGCTGATTGGCATGATTTCAATCGGCGATGTTGTGAAATATCGAATTGAAGCAATCGAGCGCGAAGCCAATGAGATGAAGGCATATATCGCGAGTGCCGGGTAAAGTGCTTCGAGGCTCGCAATGCTCGCACCTCAGCATGAAGGAATTTTGATTCCCTCACCCTGAGGTGCCTTGTACTTACAAGGCCTCGAAGGGCCTTACTCCGCAATAAATCTCAAACTATCACCCTCAACCGTCCGATAAAAACAACTGCGCCGCCCTGTATGGCAGGCATTGCCGTGGCCTTGCGGTTCCACCAACACCAATAAAGCGTCTTGATCGCAATCCACGCGCAATTCTTTCACGGCAAAAGTTTCGCCCGAAGTTTCACCCTTTTTCCAAAGCAGCCCACGAGACCTGCTCCAAAAATGCACCATGCCAGTGCGCAAAGTTTCATCAAAAGCGTGTTGGTTCATATAAGCAAACATCAACACGGCATTGTCTGATACGTCACACACAATTGCCGCAATAAGTCCGCTGGCATCGAATTTCAGGTGCAGAGCAGTCGTTTCGTCGGCGTTGGTCACAGCGAATAACTATTCTTCGGCGCTCGCACCATATCAATGAAGCGGGCTTGCAGCACCGGATTGGTTTTAAACTCACCAGTGAATTGCGTCGTGATCGTCGCCACGTCATGTTTTTGAACGCCGCGCATGGACATGCACGTGTGCGCCGCCTCAATTATAACAGCAACGCCACGCGGATCTAAGTGTGCGTCAATAGCTTTGGCAATTTGCGCTGTCATGGCTTCCTGAATTTGCAGGCGCTTGGCATAAGCATCCACAACGCGAGCCAATTTTGAAATGCCGACTACGGCACCCTTGGGCAAATAAGCGATATGCACGCGGCCATAAAATGGTGCCATGTGGTGTTCACAATGCGAAGAAAACTGAATATCGCGCAGCATCACCATATCTTCATAGCCGCCGATTTCAGCAAAAGTGCGATCTAAAATATCAGCCGGATCCTGAGCATATCCGCCAAAATACTCAGTGAAAGCCTCGGTCACACGGCGCGGTGTATCGAGCAAACCTTCGCGCGATGGATCGTCGCCCGCCCAAGCAATCAAAGTGCGCACAGCCGCTTCGGCCTCTTCTTTTGTAGGCTTTAGAACGGGCATAGCAGGAATTCTCTGGAGAACTTTGGCATCCATGGCTTAACTCTTTCCTTGGCAGCACATTGATCGGAACAGGGTTTACAACTAGACTTACAACTCAAATCAGAATTCTTTTGTTGCTTCATAAACAGTGGTGGGCTTCCCATATCATGAGTAGTCTGTGTAACGCAAATTCTGAACGCATCGGGATATGGATATGATCAACGAAATATACAACCGCAAAATTTTAGAATTTGCTGCCAATATTCCGCACTTGAAACGATTGGCCCATCCCGGTGCCACAGCAGTGGGCCATTCGAAGTTGTGCGGATCAAAAGTGACGGTTGATATCAGCATGCAAGATGGAGTGGTCTCGGAATTTGGTCAAGATGTGAAAGCCTGCGCGCTGGGCCAAGCTTCATCTTCAATCATGGGCCGCCATGTGATTGGCTCAACCCCAAATGAGCTGCGCACTTTGCGCGAAACCATGCACAAAATGCTAAAAGAAAATGGCGCTCCACCGCAAGGCAAATGGTCTGATCTTGAAGCCTTGAGTCCAGTGCGCGATTTTAAAGCGCGCCATGCCTCAACGCTTTTGACCTTTGACGCAGTGGTGGATGCCGTAAACCAAATCGAGGCCAAACTTGACGAAAGCCATTAAAGCAACAGATGCACCCAAGCGTGAAGGTTCGCGCTATCCCAAACCATATGATGAGATTTGCCAGAACCGCACGAAATATTTGCTGAGCGATGTGTTCGGCCTAACGCAATACGGTGTGAATTTCGTGGTGATTGAGCCTGGTGCATGGTCCAGCCAGCGCCATTCTCACGAAAAGGAAGATGAATTTATTTATGTGCTGGAAGGCACCCTAACTCTCTGTGATGATAATGGCGAACATGTGCTAACCCCCGGCATGTGCGCAGGCTTCAAAGCCGGCACCGGCAACGGCCACTGCCTAAAGAACGTGACTGGAAAAGTTGCGATATATCTCGAAGTGGGATCGCGCATCCCGAATGAAAAAATAGTCTACAACGATATAGATATGAAGACTGAGAACTCGAGCGGCAAACATGTCTATTCTAGAAAAGACGGAACGCTTTATTGAAGGGGTTCATTTTGCAGCAGTTGGTAGCCAGCCACCACGCCAGCCAAACCCAATAACAGTGGCCAGAAATAGCCAAACCCCTGCCACGTGAGCAACGCTGCGGCCAAACAGCCAAGGCCTCTGCGCAGACCGATGCGTTTTACAACTGGCACCACCGATTGGCGCAGAGCAATTCGCAGAAAGAATATTGCAGCGAGTGCAGTAGCTTTGCGC
>JANOUE010000088.1:0-5457 GCA_031416755.1 Hyphomicrobiales bacterium | reverse complement strand
GTCACGGCGAACCGCACCGTTTCTGGCGCGCAGTTACACGGCGACGAGAGCGCTGATGTTTGTGTAATAGGCGCTGGCTACACCGGGCTTTCGGCGGCGCTGGAGCTGGCGCAGGCTGGATATAAGGTTGTAGTACTTGAAGCTGAGACAATTGGCTGGGGGGCATCTGGCCGCAATGGTGGGCAGATTTGCACTGGTTTTTCATCTGGGCAGGCCAAGATTATTGCGCAGTTGGGAAAGGCTGATGCGAAAAAGGCCTTTGATATTTCCGAGGAAGCCAAGAAGCTTCTGGTGAATCGTATTGCAACGCATAAAATCGAATGTGATCTCACGTGGGGTTATCTGCATTGCATTCCTAAGCCGCATCAATTTGCCGAGCTTACGGCGTGGGCGGAAGAATATGAGAACCTAGGCTATGGCGGTAACACGCTTTTGACCAAAGCTGAACTTGAGGAAAAATTGGGAACGTCGATTTATCACGGCGCATTGCGCGAGCAGAATGCCGGGCATTTCCATCCACTCAATTATTGCTTGGGGCTGGCTGATGCAGCGCTGAAAGCCGGTGCTGTGATCTATGAACATTCGCCAGTGGTTGAAGTTGATACGGGTGCAAAACCATGGGCGCGCACGGCGAAAGGCAAAGTTTCTGCAAGATTTATGATCATTGGCGGCAACGCTTATCTGGGCAAGGTGGTGAAGCCACTTTATGGCCGCGTTATGCCTGTGGCCAGTTACATTATCGCCACCGAACCATTGGGTGAGGAGCGAGCGGTAGCGTTGATCCGCGATAATGAAGCCGTGGCGAACACTAATTTTATCGTGGATTATTATCGCCGCTCTAAGGACCACCGCATGTTGTTTGGTGGACGCGCCAGTTATTCTGGCATCACGCCGCCGGTGCTAGGTGAATATATGCGGCCGCGCATGACCGCGGTTTTTCCACACTTGAAGGACGTGAAAATTGAGTATGCTTGGGGTGGGCACATCGCCATCACATCAAACCGCATTCCGGATTGCGGGCGTTTATCACCCACCGTGTTTTACGCTCATGGCTATTCCGGCCAAGGTGTGGCGCTGGCCAATATCTATGGAAAATTGATGGCCGAAGCTGTGCGTGGAACAGCTGAGAGATTTGATTTATTGGCGCGGGTGAAGCACGTGGCCTTTCCGGGTGGAGCATTGCGCACGCCGCTGTTAATGGCCGCGATGATGTATTACCGGATTAAGGATGCGCTGAGTTAGGTTTTCATCACCGCACCACGCGCACCTTTTTGATAGGCGCGCAAACAAATATATTCCATCACCAACGAAGACGCCGCACCTGATGTGAGCTCGGCATGATCATAGGGCGGAGACACTTCGACCATATCCATGCCGACGAAATTTATATTCGTCAGTTTACGGATGATTGATGCGGCTTGATGATAAGTAAGTCCGCCGGGGATGGGAGTGCCCGTGCCGGGGGCTGCGGAAGGATCGAGGCAGTCAATGTCAAATGTGAGATAGGCTTTTTGTTTGCCCACTTTGTTCTCGATTATTTGAACAAGTTCGGCAGTGGTGCTTTCATGCACTTCGTCGGCATAAATGATGCGAAAGCCCATGGTGGTTTCGCCTGTAAAGGTGGTGCGGATGCCAATTTGCACGGATTTTTCGGGGTCTATGAGGCCTTCACGCACGGCATAGCCAAACATGGTGCCGTGGTCGATGCGACCGCCATTGTCAATTTCCACATCTCGGTGCGCATCAAAATGCACCAGCGCTAAGGGCCCGTGTTTTTTGTAATGTGCTTTAAGAATTGGATAAGACACATAATGATCGCCGCCCAAGGCAATCATCTCAGCGCCAGAAGAAATAATATCAGTGGCGTGCTTTTCTAAAGTTTCGGGGAAGTTTTCCTTCTTGCCCCAATCGAAAAAGCAGTCACCGTAATCTGTCACGGCGAGCGTATCAAACGGGTCGAAATTCCACGGCCAGAATGGACCCCAGGCGTTTTCGGCTGACGCATGTCTGATACCTTCTGGCCCCATGCGCGTGCCTGAGCGATGGGACACAGCTTGGTCAAAGGGAATGCCGGTGATGGCAATATCAACGCCTGTCAAATCACGGGTATATTTGCGCCGCATGAATGAAAGGGCACCGGCATAAGTTGCTTCCCAGCGTGTGCCTCTGAGGTCTTCGCGGCGAAACGCTTCGTCACCGGGGGTGTAGCCAAGTTTATCAAGTTCAAGTGCCATTTATTTCTTCCTACTCCTCTTCCTTCTCCCTCAAGGGGAGAAGGAGAATCTAGAGTTTATTCCGTCAACAACAGCGCGTCAGCTGGATCAAAATGCACCCAGATTTTCTGGCCGCGCTCTACGCCTGAACTACCGTTACGCGAATTGTTTTGCACATTGATTGAGAGATCAAGGCCATCGCCAATATCAGCTACAATGTGACTGGTGTCGCCGTAATAGGCTACATCGCGGATGGTGCCTTTGGTTTTGACCAGCTTTGCGCCTTTGGGTTCGGTAACGCTAATTTTTAATTTTTCTGGGCGGATGGCTATTGTAGCTTTGTCGCCACAGGCTTTGTCAGAATTCACACTCATATTGCCCAGGCCCTGAGTGAGGCATGTTACGGCTTTGCCGTTTTGACCCAGCACAGCAGCATCAATCAAATTCACTTTGCCGATGAAATCAGCCACAAAACGATTGCTGGGATGTTCATATAGTTCTGATGGAGTGGCGATTTGCTGAATAGCGCCCTTCTCCATGACTGCAATGCGGGTGGCCATGGAGAGAGCTTCGTCTTGGTCGTGGGTTACGATGATAAACGTAATGCCCACGGTTTCTTGCAGGCGCGTGAGCTCCAGGCGCATGCCGTCACGAAGCTTCGCATCAAGAGCCGAGAGTGGTTCATCGAGCAGCAAAACTTTTGGGCGCTTCACCAGCGCGCGAGCAAGGGCCACGCGTTGGCGCTGGCCGCCCGACATTTGATCGGGTTTTCTTGCTGCCAGATGAGAGAGCTTCACCATCTCTAAAGCTTCTGCCGTGCGGCGTTTGATTTCACTGGCTTCAACGCCGGTTACTTTCAGACCATAACCCACATTTTGCTCAACAGTCATATGCGGAAAGACGGCATAGGATTGGAACACCATGTTGGTCGGTCGCAAGTTTGGAGGCGTAAAGGCCATGTCTTCACCACCGATGAAAATCTGTCCTTCGGTTGGTGTGTCGAGGCCGGAAATCATGCGGAGCAAGGTGGTTTTGCCGCAGCCTGATGGGCCAAGCAATGCAAAGAATTCATTTTGGGCAATATCCAGCGATACATTATCGACGGCAATAACACCACCTGGATAGCGCCTTGAAACATTGCGAATTGAGACGATTGCGTCAGTCATGGTTTTCCTCAATGCCCTGATTTTTCGGGGGCTTGCAGTTTCATGGCGATTACAGTGGCGATAACTGTGATGGCAATTAAGACAGTGGAGGCCGCATTGATCTCAGGCGAAACCCCGCGCCGCACTAACGAATAGACTTTCACCGGGAAGGTTACGGTTTCAGGGCCTGACGTGAAGAAGGTGATCACAAAATCATCCAGCGAAAGCGTGAAGGCGAGCAGTGCACCTGCGATGAGGCCCGGCATCATGAAGGGCACAATCACATTCCAGAAAGTTTGCCATTCAGTGGCGCCCAAATCTTTAGAGGCTTCCTCAAGCTGACGGTTGAAGCCGATCAAACGAGAACGCACCACAACGGTTACGAAGGGGAAGCAGAAAGCGACATGGGCGATGATGATATTGGCCAAGTTAAATGGCCAAGGCAGTGAGATTACAGCTTGCATCATGCCAGTGAAATTAAAAAACAACAGCAGTGCAACACCCATGCAGATTTCTGGGATCACAATGGGCAAGCCCATGAAGGCTTCGTAGCTGCCTTTGAAAGGGAATCTAAAGCGCCACAACATCAGCGCTACCATAGCGCCAATTATCGTTGCTAAAATTGTAGCGATGAAAGCAATCATCAATGAGTTGGTCATGGCTTCAATGAGAGCGGAATTGTTCCACGCTTTTGCATAGTTATCGAATGTGAAGCCGCGCCACACAATGCCGCGCTTATCGGTGTTGAACGAGAATGCCACCAATGTGATGATGGGAATGTAAAGCATGATATAAATTACGGCGAAAAGAATCTTCAGCCAGAGGCGGCTGCCGTAATCAAGTGGGCCCTGCCCTGCTTTCAATTGTGCAGCCATTATACGTCACCTCCGGCACTGCGTTTAGCCAAAAAGGCGCGGATCATCAGCGCTAAAAAAGTTGCAAACATCAGCATGAATGAAATCGCCGCACCAAATGGCCAGTCATTGGCAGCTTTAAATTGGCGCTCAATCACGTTGCCAATCATGATTGCATTGGCGCCGCCAAGCAACGCCGGAGTTAGGAACGAACCAAGGCACGGAATGAACACCAGGATCACCCCGGTAATAATGCCCGGCATGGTGAGCGGGATTGTTACATTTCTGAATGTTGCGAATTGTGTTGCGCCCAAATCTAAGCTGGCTTCGAGGAAAGATTTATCCAACCGTTCAATAGTGGCATAAAGCGGCAGCACCATGAAAGGCATATAAACATAAACGAGGCCGAAGATGACGGCAAAATCATTGTAAAGCATTTCGTAAGGACCAAGGCCCACCACACCCAAAGTCAAATTCACATAGCCTTGGGTTCTGAACACGGCGATCAACGCATAAGTGCGGATGAGCAAGTTTATCCAGAAGGGCAGCACCACGAGCAGCAGCAGAATCGGTTTCCAACGTGGCGGTGCAAAGCAAATTCCGAAGGCAATTGGGTAAGCTGTCAGCAAGCAGAGAATGGTGGCCAGCGCGCTAATCCAAATCGACTTCCACATAATTTGCAAATAAAGCGGCTCTACGCTGCGCAGGTAATTTCCGAGACCGGTGAAATAAGCATATTCAGTAATCGACACTTCGCCATTGATCACAGCTTTGCCGCCGAAGGACATGATGAAAAGGAAAGCGAGTGGAATGATAAAAAACAGCAGCAACCAAAACGTGCCTGGTGCTGCGAGCGTCAAGAAGACTTTTTTATAGTCTTTCCAATTGTCCAAAATCCGTCCCCTCAGGTTTTGTTTTTCGTAATGCTAGACAATTAGCGCCTGTGCCGCAAGACTTTGGGACCTGTTGCAATTCCCTCCCCCAGTTGGGGAGAAGGTGCCGCGTTGGTGTTTATGCAGCTTGAATTTTCGTCCAAATTTCATCGCGCATTTTGGCTACTTCTTCGCCCAGATATAGCGTTGGCTCGCACTTGGCTAACAACTCTTTGGCTGGGTAAACTGCGGGGTTTGTGGTGTAGCTTTCTGGCATCAATTTCTTGGCAGCCAAGTTTGGTGTGCCATATTGAATTGTGGTTGCAGCGGCCTTGCCGTTTTCTGCATCCAAAATGAAGTTCAAGAACGCATG
>JANOUE010000087.1:0-4378 GCA_031416755.1 Hyphomicrobiales bacterium | reverse complement strand
GTCATCATCACGGATGGTGGGAACACCGATGACGCGTGTTGGAAGGTTTAAATCCTTGGCCATGCGCGCGACCACTTGCAATTGCTGATAATCTTTTTCACCGAATATTGCGTAATTTGCCCCGGACTGAATGAAAAGCTTGGCCACTATAGTTGCAACGCCATCAAAAAAATGTGGGCGGTATTTATCCTCGAGACCTGCTTTGGCGGGGCCTTGCATGTGAATTGATGTTGCAAATTCGGTGCCGTATATCTCGTCAGCAGTGGGTGCAAAAATGAGCGGCACGCCGGCTTCGGCTAGTTTTTCTAAATCGCCTTCTTCATCGCGCGGGTATTTGCTCAAGTCTTCATTTACACCAAACTGCTTTGGGTTGACGAAGATGGAGACTATCACGCGGTCTGCATTATGAAATGCTTGCTGCACCAAATGTAAATGGCCTTTGTGAAGGGCACCCATAGTTGGAACGATGGCATATGAGAGATTATCAATTTTCCAGCGCGCCACTTCGCGGCGTAGGTTTTCAACGTTACGGATGATTTTTGGTTTCATTTTTTGAAATCCCTGGTGATTGGCAGCAAGCTTAAGTCGTTCACATCTTCCATCACAAAATATGAATGCGTGCCTTCTACCATTGGCAGACTGCCAATTACACCTCCCAATATGTCACGATACTCGCTCATATCGCGCACCCGGATTTTTAAAAAATAGTCAAAGCCGCCGCCCGCCATATGGCATTCCATCTCACTTTATGCGGTAATTTTTTTAGCAATTTACTCTGTCCAATAGGCAAAAGTAAGTGAAATAGTTTTTTCATTATGACGTATAATTCGGTTCTCACTGGAGCACTAGAAAATGAACTTGCCAAGTCGAAATGCCATTGACGCTGTGTTGTTTGAAGATGAAACGGTTTTAGTAAAGCGTTTGGCAGCAGTGGCCACGCTTACTTCTGATGACAATGCCCGGGTGGCCGATCTTGCAAAAACCTATGTTCTAGCGGTGCGGGGTAAGCGCAAAGCACAGGGCAGCATTGATGCCTTTATGCAGGAATATTCGCTCTCATCAGAAGAAGGCGTGGTGCTGATGTGTTTGGCCGAAGCGCTTTTGCGCATTCCCGATGCTGAGACGGCCGATAAATTGATTGCCGATAAAATTGGGGGGCGCGATTGGGAATCGCATTTGGGGCAATCTGAATCATTGTTCGTTAATGCCTCGGCTTGGGGCTTAATGCTGACTGGCAAAATTGTAACGCTTGGCCAAGACGTGAGCGGTGATGCGCTGGGGTTCATGAAACGCTTTGTGCGGCGCTCGGGAGAGCCAGTGCTGCGCGGTGCAATGAAGCAGGCGATGCGGATTATGGGGCGGCAGTTTGTTTTGGGGCAGACGATTGAAGACGCCATGGCTTCGGCAAAGGCATTCGAGAAATTAGGCTATTGTTATTCCTACGACATGCTGGGTGAATCTGCGATGACGGCAGAGGATGCGTCGCATTATTTGAAGTCCTATAAAAATGCACTGACGGCAATGGGGCAGGGTGCTTCGGCAGATGTATTTTCCAACGCTTCGCTTTCAGTAAAAATTTCTGCCTTGCATCCGCGCTATGAAGAAAAGCAGGCGGCCACAGCGCTAACTGAATTGTTTAACGCGGTTTTGAGTTTGGCTGAGCAAGCCAAAGCACAGAATTTGGGCCTGACCATTGATGCCGAAGAAGTGGCGCGGCTTGATATTTCATTGGAACTGTTTGGGCGCCTCGCTTTGGCGCCAAGTCTTAGCGGATGGAATGGATTGGGACTTGCGGTTCAGGCTTATGGGCGGCGGGCAAAACCAGCCCTCGAATGGTTGGCCGCAGTCGCGAGGCAAGCGGGGCGAGTGCTTCCGCTGCGTTTGGTGAAGGGAGCCTATTGGGACACCGAAATTAAACGCGCGCAAGAGGCTGGGCTAGAGAATTTTCCAGTGTTCACGCGCAAGGTTTCAACGGATGTGAGCTATTTGGCATGCGCACGCTATATGCTCGGTCAAGAAGATGCATTCTATCCGCAATTTGCGACGCATAATGCGCAAACCGTTGCGGCGGTTTCAGTGATGGCTGGGGCTTCGCAAAAATTGGAATTCCAGCGCCTGCATGGCATGGGGCAGGCGCTTTATGATGATGTTGTACCAACGCGGGCCTGCAGAATTTACGCGCCAGTGGGCAGCCACAAAGATTTATTGGCTTATCTGGTGCGTAGACTTTTGGAGAATGGGGCCAACACCTCATTCGTCAACCGCATTGCTGATGATGATGCGCCGCTCGACGATATTGTTGCAAATCCGATTTCAGAAGTTTCCAAACTGGCCAGCATTCCCAATCCGCGTATCGCTGCACCGCGAGATGTGTTTGCGCCGCGTATTAATTCAGCGGGTATACCCCTATGGCGGGGCAGTGACCGGGCCCTGGTTTATGCAGGAATTGAAACGGCATTGAGCAAGGTAATTGATGCATGTGCTTTGGTTGATGGAGTATCATTGCGCGATAGGCCGCTTCGCCAGATTTACTCGCCCCATGATCGCAACGTGAAAGTTGGCACGGTGGTTGAGGCTAGTGATGCAAGTGTTTTGCACGCTATGGATTCTGCTGCGAAGGCTCAACCTGCGTGGGATGCTGTGGGTGGTGATGCGAGGGCTGATATTTTGCAACGCGCTGCGGACTTATTTGAGGCAGACAGATTTAATCTGATGGCTCTGCTGGTGCGTGAAGCGGGCAAGACAATCGACAATGCTCTGGGAGATTTGCGTGAGGCAGTTGATTTCTTGCGTTTCTATGCCGCTCAAGCAAGGTTACAGTTTTCTAACGTTGCAATTCTGCCGGGGCCAACCGGTGAGAGCAATGAACTCAGTTTGCATGGGCGCGGTGTGTTTGCTTGCATTGCACCGTGGAATTTTCCGCTGGCGATATTTGTTGGACAAGTTGCTGCGGCACTGGCGGCTGGGAACGCGGTGGCGGCTAAGCCCGCCGAGCAGACGCCTTTGGTAGCGTGGGCCGCAGTCAAGTTGTTGCACCAGGCTGGTGTGCCGCCGCAGGTGTTACAGTTCTTGCCTGGCGATGGGGCGCGGATTGGTGCGGTTTTGTTGCAACACAATGCTTTGGCCGGGGTGGCCTTCACAGGCTCCAATGAAACAGCGCGTATTATCAATCGGAGTCTGGCAAATCGCGATGGGACTATTCCGATATTGATTGCCGAGACTGGCGGCATGAATGCGATGATTGTTGATTCATCTGCACTGCCAGAGCAGGCGGTGCGAGATGTCGTTGCTTCAGCATTTGACAGTGCGGGGCAGCGCTGCTCAGCGGCGCGGATTTTGTTCGTGCAGCGTGATATTGCCCCTCACGTTACAGAGATGTTGCGCGGTGCGTTGCAGGAACTGCGGATTGGCGACCCCCTTGATTATGGCACGGATATTGGTCCAGTGATTGATGAGGAGGCCCGTGGTGGGCTGGAGAAACATAAGGCTTTGATGGCTCGCGACGCCAAGCTGATTTATGAGATGACACTTCCTGAAGCTTGCAGCAAAGGAAGTTTTGTGGCGCCGGCGATTTATGAACTGGCATCAATTGCTATGCTTACGCGCGAAGTGTTTGGACCGGTTCTGCATGTGGTGCAGTTTGATGGCGATCAACTGAATGACGTTTGCGATCAAATCAACGCCAAGGGTTTTGGCTTAACGTTGGGATTGCATACGCGCATTGAATCGGTTGTTCGACAGGTGCGGAAGCGCATGAAGGTTGGCAATCTCTATGTGAACCGCAATCAAATTGGTGCCGTAGTGGGCGCGCAGCCTTTTGGTGGCGAGGGATTGTCCGGCACTGGACCAAAAGCGGGCGGGCCACATTATCTTGCGCGCTTTGCTGTGGAGCGGGTGTGTTCGATTGATACAACGGCTTCTGGGGGCAATGCAGCACTTTTGTCGATGTGAGATCAATCAGCCTTTGCCTTTGAACGATATTCCATGTTCCACGGCAGATTTTCCGAACTTCTTGCGAATGCTGTCGATGGCGATTTCGGCTTTGCTCCGGGCAACACTTTGGGCATCCAAGCTTGCAACGTCATCATCGGATTTTGAGTCTGTGAGACTGGAAATACCTACGCCGAGCAAACGAAACTGAGCGCCGCTGATTTCTTTTTTGAGAAGAGGTTTTGCAAATTCAAAAATTTTATGGGCAAGGCGAGTTGGGTCTTGCAAGGTTACAGATCTGGTGCGGTTCTTGAAATCGGTGGTTTTGAGTTTTAAGTTCACAATGTGGCCTGCGAGTTGTGACGTTTTTGCACGGTATGATACGCGCTCGCAGAGGCTCCAAAGGATTGTTTCTAATTCTTCGTAATTCGAAATGTTTTCATCGAAG
>JANOUE010000086.1:0-8482 GCA_031416755.1 Hyphomicrobiales bacterium | reverse complement strand
GGCCTTTCATAAATTGGTGGGCGATAAATTGTCCACTGAGTTTGGCTGATGTTTCATCCAAAATCAGGATACGACCACTATAAATTTGAGTGGTTATATATGCTATTTTCGCTTCGAGCTCATAACGTCTCTTGCCTAGAGTAAGGCGGGTGGACCCTGACCAAAGTTCCATCAGCGTTGGCACTGAAATAAATACATCCCGCAAATGCAGTTTTGATATCCAAGCCTTAACTTTTCGGTCAGGTGTTTGACTTATCAGTTCGGAGATGACGTTGGTGTCTAGAACAATCATTCATTTTCTCTGGGGTCAAACTCTGGACCGCTGAAATCAGGGGGCGGAGGAGCCACATCGCGCGGCAGTTCGTCAAATTCAGCGTCGCCAATTGCGCGCAGGTCTGCCAGCATTTTATCTACCCAGTTGACCTTCTGCCCTTGATCTTTGGGACTAGCTTTTTTTGCCGTTCCCGCTTCAATCAGGGAGCGCGCTTCTTCCGTCATCGAGCGGCCATTCTCGGCGGCCCTGATGCGCAGGGCTTTTTTAGTTTCGTCGCTCAGGTTTCTAATCAACAGGCTTGCCATGATAGCAATGATAGCACTGCTATCAATGATGTCAATGCTAGCAATTGCGCGGGCAAAGTGCCCTCATCCTTCCCACCCTACTTCGCAGGGCGGGCCCCTTCCTTCTCTCGCCTTCGCGGGCGAAGGAATTTTATGCCCTTGCATCTCCCCCTCACTTCCTTCATAAGCCCGTCATCTGAAGGCACCCGCTGGGGGCTGAACGGAAGGGGCGCCCTTAATAAGCGCCTAGGAACCACACGTTCCGGCTTCCCGTGTCTCCGCTCTTTACTGATCGGCTTAACTATCCTTTCTCCTGGATCGTTAGAGGCTCTGCGCTGGTGGTTTTGGTTGGTTTAACAAAGAAAGGATGATCCCTAATGGGTCTCTATGAACACACATTCTTGGTTCGCCAAGATGCGACGCAAGCGCAGGTTGATGCGCTTTTGGAGCAATATACTGCGGTTCTCGCGAGCGGCGGTGCCAAGGTTGAGAAGGTTGAGAATTGGGGTATTAAGTCGCTCACATTCCGCATGAAGAAGAACCGTAAAGCTTATTTCACCTTTCTGAACATTTCTGGCCCCCATGCTGCGATTGCAGAAATGGAACGCCAAATGTCAATCAGCGAAGATGTGATCCGTTATTTCACAGTTTCGGTTGAGGCATTGGAAGAAGGCCCATCCGCGATGATGCGTCGCCGTGATGATCGCAAGCGCGATGATGACGTTGGTTTCAGCATGAACATGGATGAGGTGATGTAATGGCTATGGATCAAGGCGCACGCCGCCCATTTTTCCGCCGCCGCAAGACTTGCCCGTTCACGGGTCCTAATGCGCCGTTGATTGATTATAAGGATATCCGCACATTGCAGCGCTATATTTCTGAGCGTGGCAAAATCATTCCAAGCCGCATCACTGCGGTTTGCGCTAAGCGTCAACGCGAATTGGCCAAGGCCATCAAACGCGCGCGTTTCCTGGGCCTATTGCCCTACGTAATCGAATAAGGGAGTAAATTACATGGAAGTTATTCTCCTCGAACGCGTGACTAAATTGGGCGCAATGGGTGAAGTGGTTAAAGTGAAAGATGGTTACGCACGTAACTTCCTTTTGCCGAATGCTAAGGCTCTTCGCGCCACTGCCAATAACAAAGCCAAGTTTGAACGCGACCGCTCAGTGTTGGAAGCTAAGAACGCAGCAACCAAGGCACTGGCTGAAACTGAAGCAAAAGCCATCGAAGGTAAAAGCTTCACCATCATCCGTCAGGCTGGTGAGTCAGGTCAGCTTTATGGTTCAGTGTCTACGCGTGATATTGCTGAAGCAGCAGCGGCTTCCGGTTCAACCGTCAACCGCAACCACATTCACATTGCAGTGCCAATCAAGTCGATTGGCGTCTACACTGTGCAGGTTGGTTTGCATCCGGAAGTATCAGTTCCAGTCACTGTAAACGTGGCGCGCTCGGCTGATGAAGCTGCAGCTCAAGCTCGTGGTGATGATCTCTCGGCCAGTGGTGCATCCGAACGTGCAGAAATGCGCGCTGCTGCTGAAGCCATGTTCGAAGAAGCCCAGGCAGAAACCATGGCTGAAGAAGATGCTGCACCGGTTTCAAAAATTCAGCCTCGTGCAAAGGCCAAGAAAGCTGATATTGAATGAATCGGTAACGTTGAATTAAAAAGGCCACCTCTGGGTGGCCTTTTTTTATGAGGGATGTTCGGTGCCCATTGCACAAATAATCCGATTCAGACAATATCGGTTTGGGGTCATGTTCTCGTTCAGCAAAGGAATTTTGTGCGATGAAGAAAACATTTACAATCCTTACTTTGGTTTTCCTCAATTCGGTCTCAGCACTCGCAGCTGATACTGTGACCTTTACAATGAAGGCATCAATGCCGTCGCTGCGTGATCCGGCTTCCAATGACAGTTTCACAGTTGGTCTATCTGATAAGCAAGTTGACACACAGTTCAAAATTAAATGCCAAGGTGCAACGGCTGGACTTATTTCGGGGCGCAATGAGTCCTGCTCGATAACTGGAAATGGCGCGTTGATCAATCCGGCTAATGGCGCAAAACTGCAGCGCACGCAAATTTCGGGTGGCTTGGTTGTTAAGTCAGATGGATTCACAGATGGCACAACAATGGCGGTCAATTATTTAGCACTTGGAAAAGTTCCCGCATCAAATGCGAGCTTTTCTGGTGCCATGATGTTGAAACCAGAAAACCCAAGCACTACTGCAAGTTTATTGCGCGATACAATTTTGAAGAATGTGAAAAAAACGGAATCTGGTTTGATTGATCAACGTATCGATACGGTGCAACTTACCAATTTCACAATTCCTTCGGCTGGCTTGCCTTCTGATAAGGGGTGTGTTTGGAATGGCGATTTGGTTTATTCTTATCAAACGGAATCTTGGTTCATTGATGTAAAAGCCAAATGCGCTGGCAAAGAATATCCTCTCAAAGGCAATATGCCTTTCACCACAACGCCAAATGTGGGCAACCAGCATCAGTATGATTTAACTGTCACGCTGCCATCGGCGGACATCGGCTCTGATGACGCATTGTTTGCAAATCCAACTGGCGATGTTGATCTCTTTGCAACGGCAGACGGCATTAGCGGCCAGATTATCATGAAAGAAAGTGGCTATGTTGATGTTGAGGTTGACGGCAAAATTGATAAGCTGGCCACTGAAATTGATGCTGCTGGCACGCTGACAGGCCAAAATGTTCCGTTAGAAACGGTGAGATCACTCGGAACTTTAATTGGTATTTTGTCGCGCACTTTCTTTGGCGCATGAGTGGCTTGGCAGCTGACAAAGTTATAATTTAGGACGTTATTCAAATGGATTTGTTATGGACCGTTATACTGGGTTTTGTAGCTGGTGTTATTGCAAGAATTTTGCTGCCCGGCAAAAATGAACCGACTGGTTTTATTGCGACGACGATTGTTGGAATCGTTGGTGCATTTGTTGCAAGCTTCTTAGGGCAGTTTTTGGGGTTTTATCGGCCGGGAGAAACTGCTGGCTTTTTAGGTTCGATTATTGGCGCTATTGTGCTTTTGGCACTTTATAGCAAGTTTTTTGCTAAGAAGCCGATTTGACTGCAGAAATTATTTTTTCCGCGGATTTGGTTTTTGGCCTGTGGATAGTGGGTAAAAGCTAAACTCTGCCCCCATAAAACGCAAAAACTGCTAAGCTAAATTGATGAGCAGCCCCATTCCACTTCGCCCTGCCGATCAAAATTCGGAAGAGCATTTCCGCAGTCCGCCGCAAAACCTTGAGGCGGAGCAGGCCTTGCTTGGCGCAATTTTGTCAAACAATGAAGCCTCTGACCGCGTTTCCAATTTTCTGACGGCGGATCATTTTAGCGAAGCGGTTCATGCGCGTATCTATGAAGCGGCCACCACGCTTATTCGCATGGGCAAATTGGCAACGCCAGTGACGCTCAAAAATCACTTCGAAAATGATGCTACGTTGAAAGAAATTGGTGGGGCTTCTTATCTGGGCCGCCTTGCCGCTTCTGCCACGACAATTATCAACGCTGAAGAATATGGCCGCACCATTTATGAATTGGCGCAACGCCGGAAACTCATCGGCATTGGCACCGATGTTGTGAATGAAGCATACGAACCGGACATTGAAATCAACTCCAAGGACATGATCGAAAAAGCCGAACAGGCTTTATATGGCCTTGCCGAAACGGATAAATATGGCAAGGGCTTTCAGGCCTTTACCCATGCGCTGACGACGGCAATCGATATGGCTTCAGCTGCTTACCAACGTGATGGTGGACTTTCCGGTATCTCGGCTGGCCTTAAGGACTTGGACGAAAAAATGGGAGGGTTGCAATCTTCCGATTTGATCATTCTGGCCGGCAGGCCTGCCATGGGCAAAACGGCATTAGCCACCAACATCGCCTATCATGTGGCCAAAAATTATAAGGCTGAATATCAGCCAGATGGTTCTAATAAAGTTTTAGACGGCGGTGTGGTGGCGTTCTTCTCGCTTGAAATGAGTTCGGAACAATTGGCTACGCGGATCATTGCAGAGCAATCGGGCATCTCGTCGGAATTTATCAGGCGGGGCAAAATTTCTGAGGATGAGTTTCAACGCTTGGTGGATGTGAGCCGCGAGTTGCAGGCTTTGCCGCTTTATATTGATTCAACTGGCGGCCTTACCATTGCACAATTGGCTTCGCGCGCGCGGCGATTGAAACGCCAGCGTGGTGTGGGGCTTATTATTGTTGATTACCTGCAATTGCTGGCGGGTTCTTCCAACAAACAGCGTGAAGGCCGTGTGCAGGAAGTGACGGAAATTACGGTGGGCCTCAAAGCTCTGGCCAAGGAATTGGCGGTGCCGATCATCGCTCTTTCCCAGCTTTCACGTCAGGTTGAAAGTCGTGAAGACAAGCGTCCACAACTTTCAGATTTGCGTGAATCCGGTTCGATTGAGCAGGACGCCGACGTTGTGTTGTTTGTGTACCGCGAAGAATATTATCTCGAGCGCTTGATGCCCCCGGAAGGCACACCGGAGTTTCAAGGTTGGCAGGAAAAAATGGACCGCGCCCATGGCAAGGCCGAAGTGATTATCGGCAAACAACGCCATGGACCTACGGGCACAGTTGAATTACATTTTGAAGGCAAGCTGACCAGGTTCAGTAATTTGGCCAAGGAAGGCTATACGCCGGAGCGGTTTGAGTGAGACGTGTGGCTGCGGCCCCTTCGAGGCCCGCTTAGCCGAAAACCCGAGAGGGTTTTGCGGCATAGCGGGCACCTCAGGGTGAGGAATTTATTATGCCCTCATGCTGAAGTGCGAGCCCTTCGCGAGCCTCGAAGCAGTGGTTGAGCTTGAACTCTGTGCAATTTCATTTATCGAAGAGCTATGACCCCCATTCCTGAGCATCTCGCCCCCGCACTTGTCACCATTGATTTAGCCGCCTTGCAATCCAACTGGAAAAACTTGGCAGCGCGTGCGCCTGCTGCGGAAACTGGTGCGGCGATCAAGGCTGATGCTTATGGCCTTGGTGTTGGGCCATGTGGGCGTGCATTGTGGTCTGCTGGTTGCCATCATTATTTCGTGGCCCGCCCCAGTGAAGGCCAAGAGCTGCGGGGCATTTTGCCTGATGCTAAAATTTATGTTTTGGATGGGCTCTATACAGGTCAGGCGGGTTTTTATGTTCAGCATCGTTTGATTCCGTCGCTGATCTCGTCGGAAGAGGCTAAGGAATGGGCGCGTGACGCTGGCGGCGCACCTTGTGCCATTCATGTTGATAGTGGCATCAACCGCGTGAGTTTCACTTATGATGCGCTGGCCGGTTTGCTGGCAGAAAATCTGCCGCTCAACATTGTGTTGCTCATGAGCCATCTGGCTTCGTCAGAAGAACCTGACAATGATTTCAATCAAGAGCAACGCCGTCGCTTTGAAAAAGCTCGCGCACTTTTGCCACAGGTCAAAGCCAGCTTGGTCAATTCATCGGGTGTATTTTTGGGGGTCGATTACTCTTATAATGTGATGCGCCCAGGCATTGCGCTTTATGGTGGCAATCCGTTGCCCGGCCAGCCCAACCCGATGAAGCCAGTGGCTACATTGGAGGTGCGCGTGTTGCAGGTGCGCGAGCTCTCGGTAGGTGAAAAGGTGGGATATAATTCGACGTGGACTGCTGCCAGACCCTCACGCGTTGCCTTGGTGGCGGCAGGCTATCGTGATGGCATTCCCCGTCACATGAGTTCCACTCTGGCTAAGGGTTTGGCGCAAGTTCATATCAATGGCAAGCTGTGCCCAATCATTGGTCGGGTTTCGATGGATATGACGGCGGTTGATGTGACCGACGCAAAAGTGCAGCGCGGCGACTGGGCTGAATTTTTTGGGCCTAACATTGCGCTGGATGATGCGGCAGCCTCGGCTGGCACAATTTCATGGGTGCTTCTTACCCATCTGGGCAATCGCTACCTGCGCCGCTACATTGGCGGCGAATCGTAGGGTGTTCACGTGAATATATTTGCTGCCATAGGCCGATTGGTTTTGGGGTTTAGCGCCGAAGTTGGGCGGGTTGCGTTGTTCACCAAAGATGCGCTGTTTCAAGGCCTCACCCCGCGGTATTATTTCGGGCAAATGGGAGCGCAGTTTTTCCGTGTCGGCTACACCTCCTTGCCGGTGGTGGCGATGACAGCGTTTTTCACCGGCGGCGCATTGGCGTTACAAATTTACACAGGCTCATCACCCGCCACGGCGGGACAATTGGTGCCGAGCATTGTGGCAATTGGCATTACGCGTGAACTTGGCCCGGTGCTGGCGGGCCTGATGGTGGCGGGCCGCGTGGGCGCTTCAATTGCAGCTGAACTCGGCACCATGAAAGTGACTGAACAAACGGATGCGTTGGTCACGCTTTCCACCAATCCATTCAAATATCTGGTTGGCCCGCGTTTGCTCGCCGCTGTGGTTTCACTGCCGCTGTTGGTGGCGATTGGTGATACCATCGGCATCATGGGGGGCTATGTGGTGGGCACACGCTCGCTGGGCTTTAATGGCTATAGCTATATCAAGACTACGGCGGACCAATTGCAATTTGATGATATTTCATCGGGGTTGATTAAAGCTGCGGTGTTTGGGTTTATCATCGCTCTCATGGGCTGCTATCACGGCTTTAACTCCAAGGGTGGAGCGCAGGGTGTGGGCAGGGCCACCACCAGTGCCGTTGTCTCATCGGCCATTATGATTTTGGCTGCGAATTTCGCGCTCACTTCATTGTTGTTTGGAAAAAACTGATGCACATTGAACTTGAAAATGTCCGCAAAGATTTTGGACCTAAACAAGTTCTAAATGGACTTTCGCTTTCCGTTGAAAAGGGCAAATCGCTGGTGGTGATAGGCGGGTCCGGCACGGGCAAATCTGTCATGCTCAAAGCAATTTTGGGAATCATTAAACCGGATTCAGGTTCGATAAAAATTGCTGGTGAAGAAGTGACGGGTTTGAAGGGCGAAGCGCGTGATCGGTTTCTCTCGCGCTTTGGCATGCTGTTTCAAGGTGGGGCCTTATTTGATTCGATCAGCGTGTGGGAAAATGTGGCCTTCGGTTTAACCCATGGCCGCCGCACACCAAAAGCCCAGGCCCGCGAAATCGCCATGGAGAAATTGGCTTTGGTTGGCCTATCGGCTGACGTGGGCAAGCTTTATCCGGCCGAACTTTCAGGCGGAATGCAAAAGCGCGTGGGGCTGGCGCGGGCCATTGCTGTGGACCCAGAAATCATTTTTTTCGACGAGCCAACGACCGGGCTGGACCCGATTATGGCGGACGTGATCAACAATCTGATCGTCGACTGCGTGAAGCGCTTGGGGGCCACCACCATTTCAATCACGCATGACTTGGCCTCGGCGCGCAAAATTGCTGATGATATAGCGATGATTTATAAAGGCGCAATAATCTGGCAGGGGCCTGCCAAAATGATTGATCGCAGCGGCAACCCCTATGTCGATCAGTTCATTCTGGGCCGTGCAGATGGACCAATTCAGATGGATGTGTTGAAGGGGTGAACTAAGCTTTCCGCTTCCCGAACCCCATGCGAGCCAGCACAGATTTATCGGCAGTTGCATGTTCGTTGATGGCTGCTGCGATGTGCAAGACGATTAAAAGAAATAACACCAGCGCCATCCAGACATGGATCACCCGCGTTGGATATTGGGCGAAATCAACAGGCAGGATGTTGCCGGGCACTTCATAGAGATGGGCAATTAAGTAGCCCGTGAACCAACCGCTCAGCGCCGTTACGAAGATCACGAGATAGAGCAGGCGGTGAATGGGTGTGCGCAACTTGCCAATGCCTTCGCGTTGGCTGGCCGCTGGTTCTGGGTGGCTGGTGAAATAACGCGTGATCAAGCGCATGAACATCAGCACAATTATAAGTGTTCCAAATCCCATATGCCCTGCCAAGGTTTCGAG
>JANOUE010000085.1:0-3219 GCA_031416755.1 Hyphomicrobiales bacterium | reverse complement strand
GATGATGAGCGGTTCACCAATGCGGAGTTGCGCAATTAAATCGCGCCCGGTTTTTGAGAGTCTGTTGAAATCACTCAGAGTGCGGCCGAAGGCTCTGCGGGTTGGTTGTGTTGCCATCGCTTGAGGTTAGGAAGGGATTTTGCGTTTGGCAATTCCCGACTTGCCGGACCAATCCTTCGAGGCTCGCAAGAGTTCGCTCCTCAGGATGAGGAATACAATAAACACCTCACCCTGAGGTGCGCACGAAGTGTGCCTCGAAGGGTCGCCAGCCCTGATTTGTGAATTAGGCAATGGTTCCCCATCAGGGGAAGGGTGCAGGGACCTTGTTAGACTGCCGCTGCCAACTGCTTCACCCGTGGTGCCAGTGCTTTTTGGGCGGCGTTTTTTACGGCCTTCTGCAATTTCTCAAAGGCGCGCACTTCGATTTGTCTGATGCGCTCGCGGCTGACGTTGAATTCCTTTGAGAGGTCATCCAACGTGGCCGGCTCATCTTGAAGCTTGCGGGCTTCGATCACCCGGCGTTCGCGGACGTTCAGCTTGCTCAACGCATCGCCAAGCAAGCCAGTGCGCATTTGCGATTCTTGGTTGGAGGCGAGAATAGTTTCTTGGCTATCCTTATCATCGACCAACCAATCTTGCCATTCGCCATCACCATCAGCATCGGAGCGCAGTGGCGCGTTTAAGCTTGAATCTCCGCTCATGCGGCGGTTCATGTTCACCACTTCATGTTCTTCCACGCCAAGCGTCTTGGCGATATATTTTACATTCTCTGGCTTCAAGTCACCTTCTTCTAGGGCTTGGATGCGGCCTTTGATTTTTCTGAGATTGAAGAATAGTTTTTTCTGGCTGGCGGTGGTGCCGATTTTCACCAGCGACCATGAGCGCAACACATATTCTTGAATGGATGCCTTAATCCACCACATGGCATAGGTTGCCAGCTTAAAACCCTTATCGGGCTCAAACTTTTTCACAGCTTGCATGAGGCCGATGTTGCCTTCGGAAATAACCTCGCCAATGGGCAGGCCATAACCACGATAACCCATGGCAATTTTGGCCACCAAGCGCAGATGGCTGGTGATGAGTTTATGGGCGGCTTTGGTGTCGCCATGCTCTTTCCAGCGCTTGCCCAGCATGAATTCTTCATCGGGCGCCAACATTGGGAATTTGCGGATTTCTTGCAAATACTTGTTGAGGCTGCCTTCAGCATCCGAAATCATAGGTACATTCATAGACTTAGCCATTATTCCCCTTTTCTTGGCCGTTTTCAAGCGACCCCGCTCCAGACAATATAGGAAGCGTTATTAGAATTAAAAGTAATATTTGAAGTAACAGATTAGTGATTGGTTAGCGGTGCAGCTGGTGGCGCCTAGGTTTTGTAATTAGCCTGAAAGGTTGGAATGCTGCGGTTGCGATTGGTCATGATGAACTCCGTGAACATTAAGCATCGCGAATAATTATGGCGGTTTGGCGATGGTTGATATTAGCGCCTTTGGTTGCTTTTGTCACATGGGTTCACTGGTGCGGCACGAAATGGCCCAAGCTGGCGCGGTGAATTGAAATAGGTGATGTTTTGATTGCTGGGGTGCGGCAATTCTGGTGGCGCTGTTGCTGGCAGTTGCCAAACTGGCCGATTCTGGCATCATCCAAATCAATCGCGAAGACTAGACAAAATAGCCATTGGCGGAAAAGTTGCGATAGTTAAACGCCCTCACAAATTAAAGGTGCCAAATGTTGCTTAAGCGATTCAAAGACGCAAAATCCTACGAAGCGCCAAATCATTGGGGAGTTTCTGGGCTGCGCCTGCAAGGTTTCGAAGAGGGTGGGCCGAAAAACCAATGGGTGGGTTTTTCCCAAATTCTACCAGGCGGCGGTGCCGGGCCTGACGCCACACCATTTGAGAAAATCTATGTGATCATCGAAGGCGAATTGACGGTGATGATCGATGGCACGGAGACGGTTCTGGCGGCGATGGACAGCTGCACAATTGCCCCGAATGAAACGCGCAAGATTGAGAATAAATCAAACCATGTGTGCAAGATGATCGTGGTTATTCCGTATCCGCCTCAGGATCCCAAGACGGGTTAAGGACATGGGTTTTGTCGGAATCGAATTTTGCTGGAATGGCGCTATGTGGCGATGGTGATGAGAATTTTGGCAGTGAGCAACATTACAGAACCTCATGATTGGTGATAAAGTCGTTGGGAAGTTCAGGCCCCCAGAGGTAAATTGAATCTTCCGGAGGATAGTCACCAGCATCCCAATCGCAAGTTGTTGGAATGTAGTCGATGTCGGCGGAATATTCGCAATAGCTGCCCCAAGGATCGCGGACGTAATGGAAATAATTGGACCCAAGAACATGGCGGCCCATGCCCCAGCCTTTTTGGAAACCTTTCTCCGCCATCTGCATGGCACCTTTGCCTATCTCATTAATATTGCCAACATCCCAACTGCAATGATGAAGCCCGGGTGCGGAAGATTTCGCAAAGGCAATCAGGTGATGATCAGACCCATGAATGCCATGCATGAAACAAATGCCATCACCAGAGCGATCGGAAAGACGAAGCCCTAACACGCGGCCATAGAACTCAATTGCGCGAGGGACATCGGCGGTAAAAACCAAAACATGCGCCATGCGGTATGGCCGCACTTTGCTGGCTTTGGAGCGCTGCGGCGCACCGGCCACACCAGCTGGGCAGCTTTGCATGCTAAATGGTGTTTTTTCATCAGGCGACGTTTTATCGGCAACTTTCACTTCGATTAAAACATTGTTGTGATCGTAAAACCAGATGCCGTTGGAATCGAAACCTTTTGGTGCATCTAAAAGCTTAATACCGCTTGCTTCCACTTTGCGTTTGATTGGTTCCAAGTCTTCTTCAAAAATTCCAAATGAAAGATAGTTGAGCTTCTTGCGATTGCTTTCCGAAATATTGGCCCAGCGCTGGTTGTTGCCAAAAGTGTAGAGGCCAAGAGTTTCACCTTCTTCACGCACATCAAGGCCAAATGTTTTATAAAAATCTTCGGCCACACGAAGATTGGGC
Organism: Hyphomicrobiales bacterium; assembly: GCA_031416755.1. Lineage (GTDB taxonomy): Bacteria > Pseudomonadota > Alphaproteobacteria > Rhizobiales > Aestuariivirgaceae > Aestuariivirga. The sequence continues at coordinate 181 of JANOUE010000085.1, read as the reverse complement.
ACCACCATGCTAAAGCTATCCATGGAGTGCACGCCCAATTCACCGGGGCGTTTTTGGATGCTCACTTTTCCACCAATTGCGGTCATATAATCCTCCAAACTTTAAACCAATTAATTAGTTTGCTCTGCAACAATTGGATTGCGCAAGCGCCCGATCTCGGCGATTTCCACTTCAACACTAT
>JANOUE010000084.1:0-7957 GCA_031416755.1 Hyphomicrobiales bacterium | reverse complement strand
ACCTCACCGCAGCCTGCTTCAAAAGCCTGCGAAGTTCGGCTTGCTCAAAAGCCAGTTCATCCCACCCTGCAGCAATGGCCGCAATTTCAACGGCGCCAATCGAAAGTGCAGCACCACGCAAAGTGTGACCCATATATTTAGCTTCATCAACTTGAAACTTAGCAACACTAAGTTTCTTCTGTGCTCCTGTGAGTTGATCTATAAACAGGTCAATAATTTCCAGTTGCAGAGCGCGGTCTCCCATCGTGCACGAATCGAGCTGCCGAACATCCAAGGCAAGCAATTTTCCAATTGCAAAATGTGAGACATTCCGCCGACTTTGAACCTGTCTACTCATCATAACTCAAACCCACTTCACTGCCGCTCACAGTGCCACAGACTTCATACAATTGCCTGAAGGAACAAGGCTAAACTTCAATTTATTGAATCGATTCAATTTGATCCACAATTTTAACCAAATTTTCAATTAACCATCTACAAGGGTCATTTTGGGGTGAAAATCCTCCATTTTTATAGTAAACAGGAATTTGGAAAGTCTGGAGACAAGCTGTGGCCCCTGAGTGTTAAATATTTCAGGTTGCAAGTTTCTAGATTGAGGCGATGGTCGGGTTTCGACCTGTAAGGGGTGTAAAGTTATCATGGCAATTAAAACAACAGACAATCGCCGCAGATCGAGATTGCCAACCCTTGAAACACCCGAGTTAGGGCGCGCCCCAGAACTAGACGCCGCCCCTTTGCGCAATCGCCCAGCCAATGAAAATGATCCCTCGACGGCAATGATGTTGGCTCGCCTGCGCCGACAACCTTCAAACGGTATTTATGCGATAGCCTTTGGGCTCTCGCTCATGTGGATTTTCGGCTGGTTCTTCAGCCATTCAGAATTGCTCAATGCTGATGGTCTCGCAAAGCAAGCCTCAGCCGATGTCGTCCAAGCCTTAACTTTGCTGATCATCCCCATCGTATCTATGTTTGTGATCGCATATTTCCAGTGGCGCGCCCAACAACTGCGTCAAGTCTCCGAAGTTTTAATGCATTCAGCCATGCGCTTGATCAAGCCGCAAGATATCGCGGCAGATGGTCTTACTTCGATTGCACAAGCCGTGCGTCAAGAGGTTGATCTCTTGGTGGGTGGTGTCGAACATGCGTTCCAACGCGCAACTTCACTTGAAGAAATTGTGCACAAGGAAATTGCTGCAATTGAGCGCGCCTTCGGCAACAATGAAGACCGCATTCGCAGTTTGGTCAGCGGTCTCGAAACCCAACGTATCGCCTTGCAGCAAACCAGTGCGCTCGTCACCAGCGATGCCACACCCATGCTGTCTCGATTAGAAGCCAATACGCAAAATCTTGGCCAAACAATCAACCTTGCACTTTCAACTTTCAGCCGTCTTGAAGATGGCTTGAAAGGCTCCACCAATGAACTCGCTCGCACCATCGAAGACGTAGCCACTAGAGCAGCAATGACCGGCCAAGAAATCGGCGGGCATTCGGCTCAGTTCGAACGGATGTCGACAATGCTGGTTACTGACTTCCGCGGTTTCTCATCACAATTGCAAGAATATGTGCAAACTTTGAATTTCACCGCCAATAACCTCGGCACTGAAACCCGTAAATTCGGTGGTGAAGTGAAAACCATGGAAGGCAGCTTGCTCGGCCTCTTGCGCCAAAGCACCGAGCAACTCACAGCCGCCAACACTGAGGTAGGCCAAACGATAGAGCGTTTCAGCACCAACTCCGTCAGCAGTATAAAGCAAACAGCCAATGAACTCGCTCAAACTCTGGGTGGCATCAGCGAAAACTTGACATATCATTTGAAGAACACCGCAGATGAAGTGTCTGGCGTCATTGAGCGCTCTGGCCTTGATACCGCAAACCGCATCGAGCAAAGCCGCGGCCTTGTTACATCAGGCATGCAAAATCTAGCCGCAGAATTTATTCAAAAAATTCAAGGCACCCACCATGATCTTAATACATATGTTGATCAAGCCGCCGTTCAAATTGTGGGCGGAGTAGATGCAGCAGCTTTACGCCTCAATGAACAAGTCACCTCATCCGGCACTGGCTTAATTTCAGGTCTTGATCAAGCCGGTAAGCGCCTTCTTGAACAACTTGGCACTTCAGGTTCAGGCTTTGCTGGCCGCATTGAACAATTCACCGGCAATCTTGCGGGGCAACTTGATCTACATGCTTTGACCATCACTAGCCGCGTGCAAGATTCTGCCGAGCGCTATGCCGGCTTAGTGGAAACTGCAGCCGGCCGCATGGAAACTGTTGGCAAAACTGTTGATGCCAGCCTCTCCAACGCTACCACACTCGTGGCAAGCCAGCTTGATGAGCATGCAGCAGCTGTCTCAAGTCGTGTTCATGACGCTGCCGAAATCTACGCCGGACTGGTGGAAGCCGCCACAAATCGCATAGAAAGCACTTCTGTGACAGTCAATTCAAATATCGCTAACGCGTCCACATTAGTTGCAACTCAGCTTGATCAACATGCAGCAGCTATCTCAGGCCGTGTTCATGGCGTTGCCGAAACTTATGCCGGACTGGTCGAAGCCGCCACAAATCGCATAGAAAGCGTTTCTGAGACAGTCAATTCAAATATCGCCAACGCGTCCACATTAGTTGCAACTCAGCTTGATCAACATGCAGATAACGTCACCCGCCGTGTTCATGACGCTGCCGAAACTTATGCCGGACTGGTCGAAGCCGCCACAAATCGCATAGAAAGCGCTTCTGTGACAGTCAAATCAAATATCGCTAGCGCGTCCACATTAGTTGCAACTCAGCTAGATCAACATGCAGATAACGTCACCCGCCGTGTTCATGACGCTGCCGAAACTTATGCCGGTCAAATCGCAGCAGCTACCGTCCGGATCGAAAGCGCATCGAAAATCGTTACATCAAATGTTGTCGAAGCAGCCACATTGGTTAGCGGCCAACTTGATGAACATGCAGAATCTGTAGCACGACGCGTTCACGGTGCCGCTGAATCCTATGCAGGTCTTGTCGAAGCAGCCACAGGCCGCATTGAAAATTCTACAAATTCAATCAGTTCAAATCTTGCAACCCTCACAACCCAAGTCACCAGCCAAATGCAAATGTCTGGCTCTGGAATCAACGATCTTCTGGTTTCAACCAGCGGCACCATTGCGGCGCATTTGAAAGAAACCTCCGAAATCGTCAGCCGCCAGATGCAGGATTCTGGATTGGCCTTGGCCCAAAATATTGAAAGTTCAGGCGGCCTCGTTACTGATCGCCTGCTCTCAGTATCTGGAGACTTCGTGCACCGCGTAGACACAGCCCGCGATGGCATGTTGGCGGCACTCGCCAACACAGCTGGCGATTTGAATTCCAAATTGCAAGATACTTCTGTGCAATTGTTTAGCCGCTTGGAGCTTTCATCAGCTCACATCAGCCAACAGCTTGAATCAACCACGGTTGCAGTGACTGACCGGATTATTTCAACCACCAGCAACGTTACAGACCGTGTGGCTCAAGTGGCTGCCAAACTCACGGACAAGCTTGATGTATCCACGACCCAACTTGGTAGCTTGCTCTCAACCACCGAAAGTCGCCTTGGCAATCAATTAGAACAGGCGTCAACCGAACTCACAGCCTTGTTCGAAGTCAACACCCGCATGATGACTGAGCAATTGGACCAAACTTCCACCAAGGTTACAAACACCTTTGCCACCACCGCAGTGCGCGCCGCGCAGGCGCTTGATAATTCAAGTGCAGCAGTTACCTCTAAAATCGATACCGCAAGCGAGAATATGTATTCCAAACTCGAAGGCACCACCCGCACACTGGGTCAGCGTTTTGACGTTGCAACTGAACAATTGGAAAAAGTTACAACCGATATTACCACCAGACTAGATGGAACCGGTCAACGCTTTGCCGAAGTGCTCAGCGAAGCCAGTGGTCAAATCTTCAGCGATCTGGGCAAAGCCCGCGAAGCCTTCTCTGAAGGCCTTGGAGAAACCACGATGCAGATCAGTGGCCGCTTCGAACAAGAAACCGGCCTCTTGGTTGACCGCATTGATCGCGCAGCCAATGAATTTGATTCAGTAGCATCAACTTCAAGTGGAAAGCTCGAAGAAGCCAACCGCAAATTTGCAAAACATGTAGAAACCGCCAACACTTACCTTGCCGACCAATTGGCTTCCGCCGCTGGCGACATTGATACAAGACTTGAAAGCGTATCGATGCAACTCACTGGCAAATTGGAAATGACTGGCAGCCGCATCTCCGAGCGTTTGGATGATGTGTCTTCGTTGGTTGATAAATCTATAGACAAGTTCAACTCTGAAATGGAGCATATGCTTCAGAACCGTAAAGACACACTTGACAACTTGGTCAATGACGCCAATCGCCGAGCAGGCGAAGTTGACACGGTGATGTCAAGCTACATCAACTTGATCGAAGAATCTTTGAACACAGCAGAAGCGCGGGCTCAGAACATCAACCGCATAGTGTCGGACCAAACCACCGCCGCATTGGCGCGTCTTGAAGATGAATTGCGCAAGCTTGAAACCAACTCCAACGGCCAAGTCGCCCAAGCCGCGCGCGTGTTACGGGAACAACATGAGCGTGCTCTTAGCAGCATGAATGAAATGCTCTCATCAACCGCAAGCGACTTCCAGCAAACCGCACAAGATATGCGCATTACGGCTCAACAAGTGGTAAAGGATATTGATGCGGCGCGTGGTGAGTTGAAACGCGCTGTAATTGATCTGCCAGAAGAAACCCGCACCAATGCAGATAATATGCGCCGCGTTGTGTCTGATCAAATCAGTGCCTTGAATGCGCTTGCCGAAGTGGTGCGCCGCCAATCAGGTGGAATGGATTATTCCGGCCCAGGCTTTATTAACACGCGGACACCAACTTCGGGAAAATCTGAGGGCACCTCGTTCCAAGCTCCAGTTATCGGAACGACCAGTGCCCAGAAAATCGCTGCGGAGCGCAACGCAAATGCCAGCATCTTGGCTTCAATTGATGAAGCTATCGCCGCTCGCCGCAATACCAGCCCAGCTCCTGCACCTAGCGCCCAAAAACTTGGCGCACTGGCCAAAGAGGTTGAAAGCTATACTCTGAAACTTCATGCCTCTGCCCGTGATCTGGTTGAAGCCTTAGACGGCAGCCTGCCGCGTGATATGGAAAAGCGTTACACCAGCACTGACAAATCCGTGTTCACCCAACGCCTCTATGAAAACCGCAGCCGCAAAACCGTCAAGATGATTGAAGGCCGCTATGCTGAAGAGCGCCTGCTGCGCACCCGTGTGCAGGCCTACAATCGCCTTTTCGAAAAGCTGCTCGATACTTTGTCGGAATCGGCTGGCGGTGAAACCATTATGGAACAAGTGCTCGCCTCTGAACAGGGCCGCATTTATGTGATGTTGGCCGAAGCCTCAGGCAAATTGCCAACGCAGAATTAATGCGAAAACTAGAAGTCACCAGCGAGAGCTGGCCCATAGCCGGAACTTTCACCATCGCCCGCGGCAGCAAAACCTCAGCCGATGTGGTGGTGGTGAAAATTACCGAAGCTGGAACAACCGGATGGGGCGAGGCTGTGCCCTACCCACGCTACCATGAATCTGTTGCGCAATGTTTGACTGCATTGGAATTGGCAAGGGCCCCGATTGAGTCTGGACAGCTGCCCGAGCTTCCAATGGCCGCCGCCAATGCGCTTGATTGTGCCCTCTGGGATCTACGCGCCAAACAATCAGGAGAGCCAGCATGGTCCATCGCCAAATTGCAGCCACCCAAACCAGTCATCACTGCCTACACATTAAGCCTTGATACGCCTGAAGCCATGGCTGCCGCTGCAAAGGCCGCATCATCGCGCCCCCTGCTCAAATTAAAATTGGGCCGCGACGGCGATGTGGCCCGCCTCAAAGCCATTCGCGCCGCAGCACCAAATGCCAGATTAATTGTCGATGCCAATGAAGGTTGGACGCAAGCGACCTTGGCAGAAATGTTAGCGGCCAGCAAAACTTACGGTGTGGAATTGGTGGAACAACCCCTGCCCGCTGCAAACGATGAAGCCTTGCGAGGGCTGCCACGAGACATAATTATCTGCGCCGATGAATCTGCCCATGGCCGAAAAACCCTGCACGAACTCAAAGGCAAATATGACGCAATTAACATCAAGCTCGATAAAACCGGCGGTCTGACTGAGGCATTGGCTCTGGCCCGTGAAGCCAAAGCTCAAAATTTTAAAATCATGGTGGGCTGCATGTTGGCCACGTCCCTCGCAATGGCTCCAGCTTTTCTCTTGGCGCAGTTAGCAGACTATGTCGATTTAGATGGTCCCTTGCTCTTGGCCAAAGACCGTGAACCAGGTTTCCGCTTTGAGGGTTCGCTTATGCATCCGCCTGCGCCGGAACTTTGGGGCTAAGATTGGCATAGCCAATCGCAAGACCAAGCCCAAACACACAGAGTATCGCCATAGCCAAATAGGCCTTGCCACCAAAGGCCCCATAAAGTGGACCTGAAATCCAAGTGGCAGATGACAATAATACACCACCAGCAAGCGCCGCATAAAGCCCCTGCGCGGTGTTGCGCAAAGATAAAGGCACATGGAGCCTGATGAAATGCATCAATGCCAAATGCGCCGATGCAAATGATACAACATGCAGTGCTTGCAGCAAACCCATTTCAACCATACCATTTGCAAATGCCATGCCCGACCAACGCACCACGCCACCGGCAAGCCCGATGCAGAGCAACAAAGGCGGTCCCACCTTTTCTACGACCCTGTTGGAAAATGCAAACAACCCCACTTCAGCCAAAACAGCACAGGCCCAAAGCAGTCCAATAGACAAAGTGCTAAATCCAAGACTGGTCCAATGCACGGTACTGAAACCATACATCATGCCATGGCTAGCATTGGCCAAGCTTGCCGCAATCAAAAATATTGTAAAGCGCGACATAAACAAAAATTTCAGCGCCTGCCCAAATTCAAGTTTAGTCGCATGATGCTGTTCTGCGCGTTTAATTGGATCTGCTGGCAAAAGAAAAGTCGCAAGTACTGAGAAACTTTGCGCTCCGGCAATCAACCAAACCGTATCTAAAGCAGAAATTTGCGTGAGCAATGCCCCAGAAATTGAACTCCCGGCCAGAAAGCTCAGCGAAGCCCACAGCCTGATGCGACCATAATCCAAACCATGATGCGCACTGGCATCCACACTAAACCCTTCGGTGAGCGGAAAAACCGGTGCAAACAAAAACCCAGCCAACAGAGCCACCGGCAAAATCAAACCGAACTCGGTTGTGAAGGGTAAAATACAATAGGCCACCAATGCCGAAACTGCACAGGCTCTAATCACCCGCACCCGGTTGCCTGATCTATCAGCCGCATAAGCAAAAAGTGGTGCACCCAAAATCCGCACCGCCATCATGCCAGCTACCACGCTTGCAATCTGCCCAACACTGAGCCCGCGTGCATGCAGCCACAATGGCAAAAACGGCAATTGCACGCCTGTTCCCAACATCATCAAGGCATAACAAGTCGAAAATCTGATTCCAAAGCGCCGCGCTGTCATATTATTTCACGGCCTAAACTGATTGTTCACCACTTTCTACGAATATCTGCACATGAGCACTTGCAAATGACGCAGGTGAGGTATGTGGAGTTAGCGTGATGGCCGGGCAGTCGCTGGTATTTTCTGAATCTATTGATGATGTATTAAAAATTGTGCAGGAAACCCCGCGCGGTCGCTGGTTTATCGAAGCCTATGCGCAACGTGTGAAAGGCGAAGGCACCAGCAGCATTCTCACCGCCATTTCAAAACTTGAAAATCACATCAGCAGTATGGCCAATTCTGGCGCCAGTGCTGAAGTGTTGCAAAAAGCCCGCAGCGCAATTGCGCAAGCTCGCCAAGAAATTGCCAATCTCGAACCTAAAACCGCAGAGCTTTCAAGCGAAGCTCAACTTTTTGCCAAACTCGCCGATCTG
>JANOUE010000083.1:0-4744 GCA_031416755.1 Hyphomicrobiales bacterium | reverse complement strand
GGGGTGGGTGAGATTGGGGCAGGGTGTTGTGGAAATTGGGGGAGGTGGCATAGTAGAGAACAAATGAAGGCGGGTGTGATGGTAAAGTCTGACCAGTGGCAGCAAGATGAACGTGATTTTTGGTATTCTCAGCAAACGTTGGACCTAAAGCTTGCAATCCTTGCACGTGAGATTCTAAGAGCTGGTCCAGCGATCACTATATCAATTGACGGCGCAGTGGCGTTAGGGCTGACCAAAATTGATTTGGAATTCAAACGTTACATTTTTCTTTATTTTCGTTTTCTTGTGTTGATTCATTCGAACGCAGTCGTCAACGAAAAGACAGCAAAAAAAATCCTCGACGAAATTCATGAAGTAACGAGTCTTTTCAATACAAGACTTACGCTTTCTTCATATGGAACTTCCATCGAAACTAGAACGCCTATAACCCGAATGCTCATCGTATTTAACTCTATGAGCAAGTATTTTGCACTTAAATTTTTGGTCCCAGAATTCCCCCACCTGAGCATAGTCGATATTGAGATGCCTCTCTCAGCCTATAGCCAGCAATTGCATGAAGATCACGACATAGACCCACTTCTCGGATTAACAGCTGACATTGCGTTTTTAATCGATCAAATGCAAAATTGGCAAAAACTATCGGCTATGCCTCTTTGGATAAAAGAAACACCACGGTCTATTTTACAGTATTGGACTGTAAAATCGATGCAGTTGGAGAGGCTAGGCCAAGGTTGGGAAATCTGGGTTAACTGGATAGATGCTATTTTATCTGGTGAACCGCCTTTTGGACTTCAAGCCAATATATCTAAAGCTCTTGAGAATAGAATAGCGGTTGGCGACAATCGTGCAGACTTTTGGAATCGTGCGCCTGGTGTTATCAACGCTGAAATTGCTTCGTGGGTAGAAGAAGCGCGTGGGCAAATTATACACCCCTCTGTTGAGAGCCCAAATTTGATAATTGGAGAGTTGGATCAGCCAAATGCGGGAACTGCTATTACTACAGTTGGAATTTCTGGAGTTAAAGCCAAAGGTGAAATAGGAAGCCAATCATTCGCATCACAGTCGTTTCCGATCAAAGTTGAGATTGAGCAGGAGGAGAAAGAGGTGAGGGCACATAATATTGAAGTTGCTCTGCCGCTGGTTAAAGAATCCAAAACCGTAATCCCGTCCGAAACCGATCTAAGGCAGCCCAATCAAGCTGCCTCACGGTTTGTAGTTGTGAGCAATGGGCAAATCACCTTGCAGACCGATCCGCTCATTGCTGCTGTGGGACGCAAGCAAGATGATATGCAGGAGCTTTATGAAGAAGCTCTGTTGAGTGCTGAAGAATTGCATGAATTGGGTAGCAACAAACTTGGCAAATGCGCACAACCTGTTGAGAATCTTGTCAAATACATGCCAAGACGATTTTCTGACGCTTCGATCAATCGACTGTGGTCTCGGGCCAATGCGCTGCGGGACATTGCTGCTCAGCATAGTGATGAGCTTGGTAAACTCACAATAGACCGCGACTTAAATTTGATTTTGGATGGTGATACTTTTGTTAAACTCGAAACTTGTGTTCGACAGTTAAACGTGTTGATTGCTTTTGACGAAAGAGGTCGAGAGCTTGATCGATTGAGTTATGGGCCGGAAGTGCGAATGCGTGATGAAGCGCAAATTGCAGCCGCTACACCGATCATCCAAAACATTATCAATGTAGTAGATCAAGCGACGGTTAATATTGTTCAAGGTGATCACAATTCTGTGGCGCAGGCCAGTCACAATATTCATGGTGACCAAGCGTTAGAGCGTGTCGCTGGGCAAGAGTTGAATTTAGTTGCAACAATTCTCATGGCAAGTCGTCGCATTGCAATTGAACTTTCAAATACTACTCTTTCAGTCGAAACAATTACGCAGGTTGCTGTTTCAGCAGGTGGGCAGTTTGGGCCACAAATATTGAAATTCGTTGCTGAACATCAAGACAGCTTCAGCACAATGATTCAGTTTATGGGAGATGTTGTGACGATCAATGAGTTCTTGCAATTTGTCGTCATGCTGGGGAGTTATCTCGTAAGTACGAATACTGATAACAAGTAATAGTAGCTGCACATTGACATTCTGTATCAATACAGATACACATCTTTAATGAAACCAATAACCTTCCTCGGCGATACTCTGAAGCGGTTGCGGGATTTTCCAGAGTCCGCAAAGCTTGATATGGGTCGGGAATTAGAACGGGTTCAGCGTGGGGTTGATCCGATTGATTGGAAACCGATGCCGACGGTCGGCAAGGGTGTCCGTGAAATTCGGGTTTCTGAAAAGGAAGGCGCGTTTCGGGTTATCTATGTCGCCTCGATTGGTGAAGATATTTATGTGTTGCATGCGTTTCAAAAGAAAACCCAGAAGACAGCAAAACGGGAACTTGATTTGGCAACGCTGCGTTACAAATTGATTGGAGGACTTTCAAAATGACGGCACAAAAATTCGCAAGTGTTTGGGATGCTTTGGCGGATTCGCCGGAGGAGGCGCACACGTTGAGTTTGCGTTCGGAACTGATGACTGCAATTGAAAAAAACGTTGCCAAGTGGGGCTTGGCCCAAGGTGAAGCGGCCAAACGTCTTGGCATTACACGGCCTCGTTTGAACGATTTGCTGCGTGGCAAGATTAGTAAATTTAGTCTTGATGCTCTGGCCACACTAGCAACGCGGGCAGGACTTCAAGTTAAGATGAATGTGCGCAAAGCTTCATTAAAGAAAGTGGCGTGAGTTCACTCCGCCGCCTCGGCCTTAATATCCTCTGGCACCAAGAACCCGCCGCTTTGGCGCTTCCACAGGCTGGCATAGAGTCCGCCTTTTTTGGCCAGCAATTGTTTGTGGCTGCCTTCTTCCACGACGCGGCCTTGGTCCATCACCACCAGTCTATCCATGGCGGCGATGGTGCTGAGACGGTGGGCTACGGCGATAACGGTTTTGCCTTCCATCAGAGTGTAGAGGTTTTCTTGGATGGCGGCTTCCACTTCGCTGTCCAGCGCTGACGTGGCTTCATCTAAAATCAGGATGGGCGCATTTTTCAGCAATACTCTGGCGATGGCAACGCGTTGGCGTTGGCCGCCTGAGAGTTTCACGCCGCGTTCGCCCACATGGGCATCGTAACCTTTGCGGCCATTTGGATCAACAAGGTTTGCGATGAATTCTTCGGCGTGGGCTTTTACTGCTGCGGCTTTGATTTCGAGAATGCTGGCATCGGGCATACCATAGCGGATGTTGTCGGTGACGGAGCGGTGCAACAGTGATGTGTCTTGCGTCACCACGCCGATTTTTCCACGTAGAGATTCTTGGGTTACGTCTGCAATGTTTTGGCCATCGATCAATATGCTGCCGGAACCCACATCATAAAAACGCAAGATCAAATTGGCTATTGTCGATTTGCCAGCGCCCGATCTGCCCACCAGCCCCACTTTTTCGCCGGGCCTTATGATCAAGTTGAAATCATCAATCACGTTATGGCCGCGCGCACCGTGGGGCTGCCCATAATTGAAATTCAAATTTGCGATAGTAATTTTTCCCGCGGGGACGCTTAATGATTTTGCATCGGGTTGATCAACCACAGAATGCACACGTGCGATGGTTTCAACACCATCGCGCACCACGCCGAAGTCTTCAAACAGTCCGGCAATTTCCCACAACATCCAATGGGCCATGCCTTGCATACGGTAAACGAGGCCCACTGAAAATGCGATGGCACCCACGGTGATGGCGCTTTGTGACCACAAATAAATGGCTACGGCAGCAGTGGCAGTGAGCACCGCGCCATTGAGCGCATTTAATGCGAAATTCATTTTCGTGGAGACGCGCATGGAATCATAAACACTTTGCAGCATCCACAGGAAGCCTTCCTTGGCGTGGTCATCTTCACGTGAAGTGTGAGCAAAAAGCTTCACCGTCGGCATGTTGGTGTAGGTATCTACAATGCGGCCGGTGACCAGCGAGCGCATATCGGCTTGGCGCTGCGAGAGCTTGCCAAGGCGCGGCACAAAATAGCGCATGGTGATTGCATAACCCACCAGCCAGCCGATGAGAGGCAAGGTGAGCCGCCAATCATTTGATGCAAAACTTGCTAACGCGCTGAGGAAAAATACGGCCACCCAAGAGATCACTTGGGTTAGCTTCATCACCACATCGCGCACGCCTAAAGCAGCTTGCATTACTTTGGTTGAAACTCTCCCGGCAAATTCATTGTGGAAGAACTCCATAGATTGCCGCAGCATATAGCGGTGCGCCAACCAGCGGATGCGCATGGCAAAATTTCCGCGCAAGCCTTGGTTTTCAATTGAGTCAGCGATGAAACTGAGGCATGGCAGCAAGACCAGTGAGAATGCGCCGAACAACAGAAGGGTGAACTTATTGTCAACCCAAAAATTTTCAGGCTTTGCTGAGCTCAAGGTATCGACGATGGTGCCAAGAAACGCGAAGACCCGCACTTCAATAATGGCGATGACCACGGACAGCAAAAAACCGCAGATGAGCAACGGATAAAATGGCCGCGCGTAAAATCGAATAAAACCCCACGTGGTTTTGGCCGGCATTTGTGGCGTGATTTGCGGGAATGAATCAACGCGGGCTTCAAGCCAATTGAAAAACCAATTCATGTCAGTGCTCCGGTCTCGGGCTACAGCGCATTCAACCGGCGCGAAGTTCGGCACCATCCACAACGAAGCAGGATAGCCCTTTAGCATAGGGGTTTCATGATGTGGCGTCAAAGG
>JANOUE010000082.1:0-5365 GCA_031416755.1 Hyphomicrobiales bacterium | reverse complement strand
GCCATCGGGGTTCGGATACGCGAAGGGAGCATGATTCCAATTCTGAAATTGCGGCGACGTTTCGACATCGACCGATGCATATGAATCAAACTTCAACAGGTTCTGCATTATATGTTAGTTTCTGGATGGCTCATATTGGTCCACCCATCTTCCCCCGCACCACCACCTCAGCCTCTTTCGGCAGAAACAAACTTGTGTCGCCACCCATCTTCGCAATCTGTTTTACCAGCGAGGATGAGATCATCCGTGTGGCCGGCGAAGCTGCCATGAACACGGTCTCAATATCCGGCGATAACGCCCCGTTCATTTGTGCCATCTGCACTTCGTAATCGAAATCACTCGCATCGCGCAGGCCACGGATGATGACGCCAGCATGGGCTTTGCGCGCCGCATCCACAGTCAAGCCGTCAAATGTCACCACGCTGATTTTCACGCCTGCATGTTCAGCGATTGGCTTTACCACGTGCTCAATCAGCGCCACGCGCTCAGCCCCGGTCAGCAGCGCCTGTTTGCTGCCATGGGTGCCAACGCCGATCACCAGTTTATCGACAATGCGGGCGGCTCTGGCGATCACATCCAAATGCCCATAGGTAATGGGATCAAAACTGCCGGGATAAAAACCTGTGCGCATCATTTGCCTTTCAACACCATCCAAGCAGCGCCACCAACAAGGCAGCTGCCGCTAATTATTTCAATTCCGCGAATGCGTTTCTGCGATAAAAATGCACCCGCCTTGCCCGCCAACAATGCATAGGCCGTATCGCCCGTCACGGCGATGCCAGCAAACCACACGCCCATCACTTTAATGGCAGCCCCCAAACCCAGAGCAGCGATTGCCAGCCAAATGACCACGCCCGCTTGCGTGCCTAAAACATTCAACAGCCCTGCCCTTGGACCGTGTTTCAAGCTGTTGGCGATGATAACAGTGACGGTTGGCCCCGGCACCAAGGCCAAGGCCGTGGCGGCCAATAAAAAAGCAATGAGAGAGTCTGTTGTCATGCAAGCATTCTATCCCGAAAATGATGTGGCGGGCAACTCTGGCTGCGGTTGAAAAGGCTTTGGTCTAGCGCGCGGGCTATAAACCCATGGGCGCTTACCTTGCACGCCCTTCACTGTTTCAATGCGAACATGGTTGTTTGAAATATACAGCGCATGTGCGCCGCGCTTCCACACATCAAACCGATCAATGCGGATGGGAATATCTTTGCAGGCTTGGCGCAACGGAAAATCCGCAATTAAAATATCAACGGGCGGACATGTCCAGTTCGCTTCCTTTTGTTCGTGCACATAGCCAACTGATTTTGTCGCCAGATCAGTAAAGCACATACCATCAACGCAAGACCATCCCGGCTTTGCGGCGGCCTCAACAAGTTTGGAAACTTCGCCATTGCTTTGCAGCCATTTGTCGGCGGCGAATTTGCCTTTGCGCGGATCAGCGAAAATGTAATTGCCAGAGGCATCAAGCACCGCAACATTGCCTGCGCGTTCTTCAATAAGAATTTGCGGGCGGGATGCAGATTGCCCAATCATCACACCAGAAACCATGGCCACAATGCCAAACCAACGCAGCCGGCCTGCTGCAATGCAGAGCACGGTTGCGCCCAAAACAGTAATCACCACGCCATAAAGACTGGGCTTGGGAATGATCACATTTGAACCAGGCCAAGTGGACACTAAATCTGAAATCCACATCGTTGCCCACAGACCAAGTTCCATCAGTTTGAGTGGATAATATTCAAGACCAAATGGCATAACCATGGCGCTGGTCAAAGCGGCAGGCATAACCACAAGGCCGACAACGGGAAGCGAAAGGCCATTGGCGATGGTGCCATAGGGCGCCATGCGGCCAAAATGATAGGCAGCAGCAATGCTCGAAAGTCCGCCAGCAACAAGAGTGGTTAAAATGGAACCCACCGCCACCCGCCACGTATAGCCGATAGTTCTCGCCATGCGCGATGCAGCCACATGCTTCACAGCAATCGGCCTGTGGTTCCACCATTCAAAAAAAGCCGCAAGCCCCATCACCGCGAGGAAAGACATCTGAAAACTTGCCCCCATGCTTTGTTCTGGCGTCACCAGCAAAATCAACATTGCAGAAATAGCGAGGTTGCGCAGAGACACTGCCGGCCTATCCACCAGCATGGCAAAGAACATGACGGCGATCATGATGTATGAGCGCTCGGTGGCCGAACCTGAATCGGCCAATAGCATATAAATGAGTCCCACAAAAAGTGCAGCCACTGCCGCCCATTTTTTGATTGGGTAGCGCAGGGCCAGTGGTGGGAAAAGCGCTAAGAACGCCCGCACCGCCCAGAACACGCCGCCAGCAACCAAAGTCATATGCAACCCAGAAATTGAAAGGATGTGAGCGAGTCCAGATATCTGCAAACTGGTATTCATCTCTTTAGGAATGGCCGCGCGCTCTCCGGTGATCATCGCATTGGCAAAAGCCCCAAGCGGGCCAGGAATTACAGCGATAATTCGAGCCCCCATGGCGCTGCGCAAGCTGTGAAAAAATCTCCGCACCCAAAACTTGCTCGGCACATCTCGCAACTCAATATGCGGTTCCGACTTGCTGGTGCCCATGGCTCCAATAGATTGGAAATAAAGGTCGCGGCCATAGTCAAATGCGCCCGGCGCCACCGGCATGGGCAATGGGTTCAGCCTTGCGCGCATACGCACATAATCGCCGATTAAAACATCGGGCGCGTGAAATGTGGTAAGCCTGACCCGGCGCGGCATTTCGCCAACTGGAACATTGCTGGCTTCATCAAGTTCAATTACCAAAACGCGGCGCTTGCCACCGCGATTATCTGCATCAGCCACAAAGCCTGCTATATCGCTTTCAACCACTGCTGCGCGCAACAAGGGTGTGGCGACAATTTCGTGCCTGAATTTTGCGATGGAAAAACCCAGCAGCACAAGGCCGATCATGAGGCTGAAGGTGGAGACACGCGCAAAATAAAACAGTGTCAGCGTTACAAAACTCAAACCAACAACAGCCACGCCACTGGGCTCTATGCTTAAATTAAAATACATCCAAATGCCCGCGATGAGAAACACCGGAGACCACAACATCATGCGGCTGGCTTGCAGTTCCAAAGCCCCTTTGATGCGATCCATAGCTGTGCTATCCGGCTCCCCGAAGGCCATTGTGCCTCTCCCCTTAATTCCAAGCTACAAGGAAAATGGCTTATATGTCATCCCCCGTTACCCGCTTTGCGCCCTCGCCCACTGGATATTTGCATATTGGCGGTGCCCGCACCGCACTGTTCAATTGGGCCTATGCAAAAGGCAATGGCGGCAAAATGTTACTTCGCATTGAAGACACAGACCGCGAACGCTCAACTGATGCTGCAACTGTGGCAATTCTCGAAGGCTTGACATGGCTTGGCCTTAACTGGGATGGCCAAGCCGTTTCACAGCATGCGCGCGTGGCCCGCCACGCAGAAGTAGCCCATGACTTGCTTGCCAAAGGCCAAGCATATTATTGCTATTGCTCGCCAGAGGAACTCACCGCCATGCGCGAGAAAGCCGAGACTGAAAAGCGCCCTACCCGCTATGATGGCACATGGCGAGGCCATGCAGCGTCGGATGCCCCGGCTGGCATCAAGCCAGTGATCAGATTCAAGTCTCCGCAAGACGGCGAGACTGTAGTGGATGATCAGGCCCAAGGCCGCGTGGTTATTCCCAATAAGGATTTGGATGATCTCATCATCCTGCGCTCCGATGGCAACCCCACCTATAATTTATCTGTCGTGGTTGACGACCATGACATGGGTGTAACCCACATTATTCGTGGTGTAGACCATTTAACCAACGCCGCCCGCCAAACCCAAATCTATTTGGCCATGGGCTGGACAGTGCCAAGCATGACGCATGTGCCGCTGATCCACGGGCCTGATGGGGCCAAGCTTTCTAAGCGCCATGGTGCCTTAGGGGTGGAGGCTTACCGCGCCATGGGCTATTTGCCTGCCGCACTTCGCAATTATCTCGCGCGACTTGGCTGGAGCCATGGTGATGATGAAATTTTTACGACAGATGAATTGGTGCGTTGGTTTGATTTGGATGGCATCGGCAAATCTGCTGCGCGTTTTGATTTTGCCAAACTAGAAAATCTCAATGGGCACTATATCCGTCACACTTCTGATGCAGAATTGCTAGAGCATTTTTTGACTTTCCTGCCACACAGTGAAAATGGCCCTGCCCTGTTGGCAAAAATTGATCATAGCCTGCGAGCAAAATTATTGAAGTCCTTGCCCGGCCTGAAAGACCGCGCCAAGACTTTGGTGGAACTGCAAAAAAGTGCAGCTTACTTATTCGTAAGCCGACCATTGACCATGGATGATAAGGCCAAAGCCCTCTTGCATGACGAAGGCAAGGCCGCGCTTAAAACTGTGCTTGATGTTTTGAATGCCTGTTCAGATTGGTCTGCTCAAGCTCTGGAAACCGCCGTTAAAGCCAGTGCTGAACGCCAAGGCCTGAAACTTGGCAAACTAGCCCAACCATTACGCGCCGCCCTCACTGGCACCGCCACCTCGCCACCAATTTTTGATGTCTTGGAAGTGTTAGGTCGTGAAGAAAGTTTGGCGCGGATTGGTGACCAAATCTAGCCAAGTCTGATGCAGGTAGTGCAGCATCATTGACCTTTTTGTTGCGCTGCAATAATATGTATCCAAAGGAGCCTCGATATGACCGAAGCCGCCAAAATTACAATTTCTGATCAAACTCACGATCTCCCTCTGTTGCACGGCACCATTGGGCCAGATGTGATTGATATTTCAAAGCTCTATGCGGAAACCGGAGCATTCACTTTTGATCCGGGATTCACCTCCACGGCTTCGTGCAAATCGACTATCACGTATATTGACGGTGACGCTGGCGTTTTACTTTATCGCGGCTACCCCATTGAGCAACTTGCCACGGATGGCGATTTTCTAGAAACCTGCTACCTGCTCTATTACGGCGAATTGCCTACATCTGAGCAGCGCAAAAAATTTGTATATGACATCACCCACCACACCATGATCCATGAGCAAATGGCCCTGATGTTTCGGGGCTTTCGCCGCGATGCGCATCCCATGGCGGTTATGGTGGCAATGGTGGGTGCATTGTCTGCTTTCTATCACGATTCAACTGACATCGGCGATCCGCGCCAGCGCGAAATTGCGTCGCACCGCATGATTGCCAAGTTGCCGACAATTGCGGCAATGACCTATAAATATCATATCGGCCAACCCTTTGTTTATCCGAAAAACAATTTGAGCTATGCCGCGAATTTCTTGCAAATGTGCTTTGCAGTGCCTTGCGAAGATTATGTTGTGAACGAAGTTTTGGCGCGCGCCATGGACCGTATTTTTGTTCT
>JANOUE010000081.1:0-7455 GCA_031416755.1 Hyphomicrobiales bacterium | reverse complement strand
TTCCGGCAATGCGGCAGCAACCAGCACTATCATAGCTTGCATCGAGGCCGGCAGCATATCAGTTCCTATTTAAAAACGTCTCGCAGTGCCACCATCGCATCCACTTGGGTCAAGTTCATATGCAGCGGTGTGATCGAAACGCGCTTATTGAATACAGCTGCAATATCAGTGCCAGCAGGCGGGTTGCCGCGTTCTCTTGCAAAACCGAGCCAGTAATAAGGATGCCCTCTGCCATCTTTGCGTTCATCGACCAGGAGAAAATTCTGGTCGCGCTTGCCTTGCATGGTCACATCAATGCCCGCCACTTCGTCAGGCCTGCAATCGGGAAAATTCACGTTCATCAAAACGCCGGGGCCGAAATCCATGCCGATCAATTTGCGCACGATATCGACGCCGAATTTTTCCGCAACGGCAAAGCTCTCCCCATTGCCATACATGCCAGTGATCTGCGACATGGCAATAGACTTTATGCCAAGCTGCGTTCCTTCCATGGCCGCAGCAATCGTGCCGGAGTAAGTTACATCATCGGCAATATTCGATCCGCGATTAACGCCAGACAAAATGACATCAGGCAGAGCAGGCATAATTTTACGAACCGCCATCACGACGCAATCTGTTGGCGTGCCTGCAACTTCAAAACGGCGCTCTTCAATTTTCCGGTAACGGATTGGATTTGAAAGCGTGAGCGAGTGCCCTGCCCCGCTGCGCTCTTCATCGGGTGCAACCACCCACACATCATCGCTGATAGCCCGCGCGATGCTTTCCAGCGCCACAAGGCCCAGACCATGTATCCCATCATCATTGGTCACCAGAATTTTCATATCGGCCTCTTGATCACTGTAAGCCCACCCATATAGGGGCAAAGCACCTCGGGAATAGTCACGCTGCCATCACCATTCTGATAATTTTCCAGAATAGCAACCATGGTGCGACCCACGGCCAGAGCTGAGCCATTCAGCGTGTGGACATAGCGCGTCTGCTTCGCATCAGCAGCTTTGCAACGCGCCTCCATGCGACGGGCTTGGAATTCTCCAAATTGCGAACACGATGAAATTTCACGGAAGGCATTTTGTCCGGGCAACCAAACTTCAATGTCATAAGTTTTGCGGCTGCCAAAACCCATGTCGCCTGTGCACAGAACAATGGTGCGGAATGATAAATTAAGCCGTTTCAAAACTTCTTCAGCACAACTCAACATGCGCTCATGCTCAGCATCAGCTTGTTCTGGCGTGGTGATCGAAACCAATTCAACTTTTGAAAATTGATGCTGACGGATCATGCCGCGCGTATCACGTCCAGCAGCACCGGCTTCCGCACGGAAACACGGTGTATAAGCGGTCATGCGAATTGGCAGTTTGGCTTCATCCAAAACCTGCTCACGCACCAGATTGGTCAGCGAGGCTTCGGCAGTCGGAATGAGATAATGGCCGCTGGTGGTCTTGAACAAATCCTCTTCAAATTTCGGCAATTGGCCCACACCATACATGGCTTCTTCGCGCAGCATGTAAGGTGCATAGGTTTCAGAATAGCCAAATTCTGTTGTGTGCAAATCGAGCATGAATTGGGCAAGCGCACGCTCCATGCGGGCCAGAGCACCTTTAAGAACCACAAACCGCGCACCTGAAAGTTTCGAAGCAATTTCAAAATCCATCAGGCCCAAGTCTTCGCCAATATCAAAATGCTGCTGCGGTTCAAATGCGAATGATGGCTTCTGGCCCCACACACGAACTTCTTTATTGTCGTGCTCGTCCTTACCATCAGGCACATCAGCCATGGGCAGATTGGGGATAACGGCCATCTGGTCAAAAAGCTCTGAAGTCAAAAGGCGCTCTTGCTCTTCACCAGCCGTAATCGCATCTTTAAGCGCAGCAACTTCGGCCTTCAATTTATCAGCCAGAGCCATATCTTTTTTGCCCATGGCGGCGCCAATTTCTTTCGACAAAGCATTGCGGCGGCTTTGAGCATCTTGCAAAGTTTGCATAGTGGCTCGCTTTTGCTCATCAATTTTTAACAACGCAGCAGAAAGCGGAGCCAAACCACGGCGCGCAAGGCCCGCATCAAATGCGGCAGGGTTTTCGCGAATGGCTTTAATATCGTGCATGGTGTCACCCTAAGAAACTGCTTTGAGCCTCCTATAGGGCGCTTCGCCTCAGCACTCAAATGGCTTTTAAGGAACCAGCTCTTTTGTAGCAGCGGCCTTGTTACGGCGCCGTTCTAGGAACCCCACAACCACAACGGCAATTTCATAAAGCCCATAGAGCGGTATTGCCATGGCGAGCATTGAAATCGGGTCTGGCGGCGTAATAACCGCAGCCAAAGCGCAAACTGCCACCAATGCAAATCGCCTGCCTTTGGTTAGCATTTCATGGCTGACAACCCCCATATGGCCAAGTAAAGTTAGCACCACAGGCAATTGGAAAGTAAAGCCGAACGCTAGAATCAACATCATCACGAAATCTAGATACGATTCAACATCGGGCGTAATATCAATTGAACCCGCAGGCAAAGTGTAGAAAAAATGGATCGCAAAAGGCAACAGCATGAAATAAACCAAAGCTGCGCCTAAAACAAAAAACACCGGTGTGGCCACCAAATAAGGTGCCAAAGCTTGGCGCTCATGCTTATATAGTCCTGGGGCTAAAAACCGGTAAATTTGAGTGGCAATCAGTGGAAAAGCAATGAACATGCCGCCAAACATGGCAATTTTCAGTTTCACCAAAAAGAACCCAAGCAGCTTAATCGAAATCAATCGAACTTCAGCACCAGTGCCCCATTTGAAAGGCAACACCAAAAGCTCAAATATTTCCGTGGAAAAAACAAAGCTGGTGATAAACGCGATTACAAACCCACCCACTGACCACATCAGTCTGCTACGCAGCTCCAACAAATGGTCCAGCAATGGGGCTTCAGAGGCGTCGATATCTTCTTTGGTCATATTTCGGCAACCGCAGTGCCAGCCACGCGGGTTTCGCCCGCAACCGCAGTCTCACCAAAAAACTTATCAAAATCGTTTTTCTTGAAAGCCGCAGAAACCGAATTGCTAGATTGCATGGCGGGAGATTTAAATGAACTATTCACTGCCGCCTGCATGCCCTGCAAATCCTTCTTGAGATCGGCAACTCCAGCATCCTTCATGGCCACATCAACGTGGCCTTGGAACTCTTTAGCCATGCCCCGCATACGTTGCATCAGTTGGCCATATTTCCGCAGCACCATTGGCAAGTCTTTCGGGCCAATGACGACAACAGCTATGATTGCCAACACAAAGAGTTCGGAATAACCGACGCCAAAATCAAACATGATAAGAAGGTCAGTTAGCTCTTAATTTTTTCGGCAGCCTGCTTTGCAGCTTCGGTCGCATCAGCTTCCAGCGATTTAGCATCCACTGGATCTTCAGCTAAACCCTTCTTGAAGCTCTTGATACCTTTGCCAGCATCGCCCATCAAATCCGAAATCTTGCCTTTGCCGCCAAACACTAAAAACACCACGACAAGAATAATCGCCCAATGCCAAATCGATAATGAACCCATCACGCTCTCCTAAATTGCTTTACGCAGGCCACGTCGCCTGACTGCTATGATAGCAGTATTACAGAAAGCATCCGCTCCTGCAACTCAAGCACAGATGGCCATTGTAAAGGCTAAAGTAAAGATTAATTTATGCCTTAGGCTGCGGCCTGAACGACACGGTTTCGGCCTTGGCGTTTAGCTGCATACAGTGCCGAATCAGCTCTCTTGAGTAAATGCTCAAGCGAGTCTTGAGTGTCGTTCAACCCCGCCAAACCAATTGAAATTGTAACCGGGACGGATTGCTGTGGCCCAATCAAAAATGATTTGTTGGCGACCGACTTTCGCAATCGCTCGGCAATGTTTTCGGCAGCATCAATGCCTGTGCTTGGTAAGACCAAAACAAATTCCTCGCCACCCGTGCGGCAACACAGATCAATCGCGCGCGTATTGGTTTTTATGCGCGCCGCCAGCTCTTGCAGAACCTTATCGCCAGCATCATGGCCATAAGTGTCATTGATTGGCTTAAAAAAGTCTACGTCAATCGCAAGAATCGAAAGTGATTTACCTCGATTGATAAAATGTTCAATCAAATGACCCAAATGGGATTCCAAGTAGCGGCGATTGTAAAGCCCAGTAAGTGAATCTGTTATTGCCAATTCAATTGAGGTCTTAACACTCTTGCGCAGCTCCTCGGTATACCGCCATCGCTTGATCTGCGTTCCCACCCGCGCCATTAATTCTTGCTGGTCGATCGGGCGCATGAGATAATCATTCACTCCCATATCTAGGGCGCGCAGCAGGCGTGGCTGATCATCCTGATCAACTAAAATCAATATTGGTGTTTGCCGCGTACCTTCAAACGAACGAAGCTGCGAGCAGAGGCGCAAACCATCAAATTTAGTTTGATCCAAACTAATCACGATCAATTCGAATGCGTGGGCGGCGTTGGCGGCAATGTCCAAAACACTGGCAGGATCACTGACGTGATGGACATTATGCTTTTCAGATAGATAACCGCTTAAGCGGTCAGCCGAAGAGTTCTTCGTATCAACCAGCATAATATTGCCGGGAAGATCACGTTGCTGCATCACCGATTTTGCGACCAATCCAATTGAATCGCCTGTTTCCGCTCGAATCCGCAGCTCATCGGTCAGCATTTTTAGGCGCACGAGACTTTTGATGCGGCAAAACAGTGAAATATCATTGACCGGCTTGGTCAAAAAATCATCGGCACCAGCTTCAAGTCCACGCACCCGGTCTTCTGGCTGATCGAGGGCTGTTACCATCACCACCGGAATATGTTGGGTCGCGGGATTGGCTTTAATGCGTTTGCAAACTTCAATGCCATCAATTCCAGGCATCATCACATCGAGCAAAATAATATCGGGCTTACTGCGCTGAATTGCTTCCAGCGCATCCAAGCCATTCATGGCTGTTACGACTTCGAAATACTCAGCCGAAAGCTTTGCCTCTAAAAGGCGCACATTCGCCAGAATGTCGTCAACAACGAGAACCCGTGCGGTCATGTAGATTTCTTCATAAACTTGTCGATGGTTTGCAAGAAGCTCATAACAGAAATTGGCTTTGAAATATAAGCCTCACAGCCACCTTCACGAATTTTTTGCTCATCACCCTTCATGGCAAATGCCGTAACTGCGATCACCGGAATAGAGCGCAACTCATCATCTTCCTTGAGCCATTTGGTAACTTCAATACCAGAAACTTCAGGCAATTGAATATCCATCAAAATCAAATCTGGCTTATGCTTTCGCGCCATATCCAGCGCTGTCAGCCCGTCTCTGGTCTGCACCACTTTATAACCGTGAGCTTCCAAAAGATCGTTGAATAGTTTCATATTGAGTTCATTGTCTTCGACAACCAGAACAGTTTTTTGCATAGCAGCCACAACTCCCGGCGCGGTCTCATTGCTCACAGATTCATATCTGCCAATTTCCATTTTAGTCCCCGCCCACTGTTAAGACGGTCTAATCCCATCTCTAAGCTCCTGTGTTGAAGTGAAGCCTCGTTGCATTTTGCGCCAAGTTCTGTAACCAACTCCTTAAAATCAGAATCGAGTTAGTAAAACTGGTTAATCAACAGAGAATTTCCACGTGAAAGTAAGTTCAATTAACGCCGCAGAAGCTGCAACTATCACATTGAATTTGATTGCTTATATCGCATCTGATGATGATCGACTTGAACGCTTTATTGGCCTCTCAGGAATCTCGTTGGCAGACCTGCAATCAGGCGCAGCAAACCCCGAGTTTCAAGGATTTGTTCTGGAATATGCTTTGCAAGACGAATCTCTGATCATAGATTTTGCCGCTTTCAGTGGCCTTAAACCCGAATCTCTCCAACGCGCCAGATTTGCGCTCCCCGGTGCAACCTATGATTCCTGACTTCACAAAAGAACAATTGGCCACACTCAAGCTGGACCCAAACAAGCCTTTGGTCATCTGCGATGTTGATGAAGTCGTGGTCCATTTTACGCTGGCCTTTGAAGAGTTTCTAGGAAAACACAATCTCTGGCTGGAGGCCATAAGTCTCGCACTGGCAGGAAATATTCGCAGCCTCGACACCAACGAGCCGGCCTCCGCTGCAACCGTAAATCAACTCATCGATGACTTTTTCGCTGAGCGCACCAGAACGCTCCACCCCATCGACGGCGCCGTTGAAGCCTTGCTCGAAATCGGCCAATCTAACACTGTTGTGATGCTCACCAACCTGCCGCATTTTGCCAAATCAGATCGCACCGAAAATCTCCGAGATCTCGGACTTTTCTTTCCAGTCATCACCAATTCAGGCCCCAAGGGCCCGGCAATCAAACATCTCGCCAGTCAAACCACAGGCCCTATTGTGTTTGTGGACGATAGCGCAGGCTTCATCCAATCGGCCAATGACCATGCGCCACAGGTAAAACTGGTGCATTTTCTGCACGACGAACGCTTTGCGAAACATACCCCGCATTTTGATTTTGTATCTTTACGCACCAACAGCTGGGATTTTGTAAAACCCCATATCTTAGAACTCACCCGCAGCTAGATTCTGGCACACTCGCGGGCTAGGCTTACGCCATGGCCATAGACCAATTTACACCAGGATTCTGCCGCGATTGCTTGGCCCAAACCAAGGCAGATGAAAAGCGCTGCCAAGTGTGCCATTCGCCCCGCCTGCTGCGTCACCCAGAAATAAACCAACTCGCCATCGCCCATATCGATTGCGACGCATTCTATGCCTCGGTCGAAAAACGCGATAACCCCGAACTTCAAGACAAACCAGTTATCGTCGGCGGCCAAAACCGCGGTGTGGTTTCAACGGCATGTTACATCGCAAGAATCCACGGTGTAAGATCCGCCATGCCGATGTTCAAAGCCCTGCAGCTTTGCCCCGATGCTGTGGTGATCAAACCCAACATGAAAAAATATGCCGAAGCGGGCGCCCAGTTGCGTGAGATCATGTTGCAGTTCACGCCCTTGGTGCAGCCAGTTTCTATTGATGAAGCCTTCCTCGATCTTTCAGGCACCGAGCGCTTGCACGGCAGCGCGCCTGCCCTCAGTCTTGCTAAGCTTGTGCGCGAGATTCAGATCAAAGTAGGTGTCACGGCATCGGTTGGTCTTTCGCACAATAAATTTTTGGCCAAGTTAGCATCCGACATCGAAAAGCCGCGCGGCTTTACGGTGATTGGTAAACTTGAAACGAAATCACTGCTAGCGCCAAAACCGGTGTCAGCTATCTGGGGCGTGGGTGCGGCCATGCAGCAAAAATTATCCAAAGGCGGAATCACTACAATCGGCCAATTGCAAAATCTCGAAAAGTTAGACCTCATGCGCCAGTTCGGAAGCTTGGGCGCAAGGCTCTATCATTTATCGCGAGGAGACGACTCGCGCGATGTGTCCATCGAGCGTGACACTAAAAGCATCAGCGCCGAAACCACCTTCGATGAAAA
>JANOUE010000080.1:0-14738 GCA_031416755.1 Hyphomicrobiales bacterium | reverse complement strand
GCTGGGGTTTTTACAGCTTTTAAGGCTTGTAACGGATCCGAAATGGTTGCGGTTTCATCGCAAAAGATCAGCGTGCGGGTTGCCTCCCAATCATGCAGAGCGGCCTCAAATTTTTGGGGTTCCAAAACTTCCGGAACAAAGACGAGATTGCACTGCTCGGCAGCCTCAATCACATTGGCTTTCATGCGATCGAGATTGACCCGTTCGGCGATTGTGCGGGCAGTGATGATGGGGCGCAAGCGGCGAGCGCCGAGTTCAGTGGCTTTCTGCACCAGATAATCCAAGCGCTGGTGTTTGAGAGGTGCAAAAAGATAATCAATATCGGGCGGTGGGATTGCGGCATGCACGTTTTTTTCGCAGCGCAGTGACACCGATTTCTTTCCGGCCTCGGTGATATATGCCAGCCATTCGCCATCAGCATTATTGAACAGCCGCACTGCATCACCTGCACCCATGCGCAACACAGTGGCCAGATAGTGCCCCTGGTCTTTGGGCAACGCAAATTCTGCTGCGGCAGAGAGCGGCGCTTCAACATGTAACCTTGGTGTGGTTTTTGCCATAAGCCTCGTGTAACACGAGCCGCATGAATGAGACCAGTCAGATTCTGGATGCGGTGAAGGGCAGTTGGGTAGACCGGCTGCCCGAATCTATTCGCCCCTACGGGCAATTGATGAGATTAGATCGGCCCATTGGCTGGTGGCTGTTGTTGCTGCCATGTTGGTGGGGTTTGGTGCTGGCACAAATTGCTGTTGGTGGCGGACTGCCGAATTTTAAATATGCCGGGCTTTTCTTCGCAGGTGCGGTTGTAATGCGTGGTGCCGGATGCACACTCAATGACATTGTGGACCGCAAAATTGATTTGGCTGTGGAGCGCACCCGTAATCGACCAATTCCGTCGGGCCAGGTTTCAGTGGCAGCAGCATTGGTTTTTCTAGCTGCCCAGTTGCTCATTGGGTTGATCATCGTTTTGCAGTTCAATTGGCTGACTGTACAAACAGCAATCGCTTCATTGGCCATTGTTGCCATATACCCATTCATGAAGCGCATCACATATTTTCCGCAGGTGGTTTTGGGTTTTGCGTTTAATTGGGGGGCGCTGCTGGGATGGACGGCCATTCACAACTCATTTTCCTGGGCAGCAGTTGCACTCTATGTTGGCGGAATTTCTTGGACGCTGGCCTATGACACCATCTATGCCCATCAAGACAAAGAAGATGATGTGATGATCGGCGTTAAATCTACAGCGCTTAAATTTGGTTCAGCAACTCCGCAGTGGCTGATTTTTTTCTTTGCTGCTGCGCTGGTGCTAATCGATCTCTCTTTGTGGCTGGTATCGGCACCGCTTCCGGCCCATGTGGGTGTGGCTGGTGCTGCACTTCATGCCACGTGGCAGGTGATTCGTTTCAACGGCAGTGATGCAGCTTTGTGCTTAAAATTATTTAGGGCCAATCGGTTTTTTGGCCTCATCATTCTCGCCGGATTTCTTATAGGGTGTTTCATTCAATGACAGACGAACTCTTAAACATTGCATCTGATGTTGTTGCACGGGCTTTAAAGCGAGGGGCCACCGCTGCCGATGCAATGGCCGTAGAACGGCGCGACACTGAAATATCGGTGCGTCAGGGTGTTATTGAAAAACTGGAAACAGCAGAATCACGAGAAATTGGCCTTCGGGTTTTTGCCGGGCAATCTTCGGCGATGATTGCTGGAAGTGTGCTCACTTCTGAAGCGTTGGAGCGCATGGTAGAGCGTTGTGTGGCGATGGCAAAACTGGCGCCGCCAGATCAATTTTCTGGCCTTGCTGCGCCTGAACAATTGGCCAAGGGCTCACTTGACTTAGACTTGATCTCGGCTGATTTTCCTTCAGCAGAGAAACTGAAGGCAATGGCCATGGAGGCCGAGAGTGTTGCTTTAGCAGTGCCTGGTGTGACGCGCAGCAATGGCGCTGGCGCATCAGCATCCGATGGCATGATTGGACTTGCTGCTTCTAACGGATTTGCGCGCTCATATCGGCGCACTGGCTTTGGCTTAAGTGCATCTGTTGTGGGTGGTGAAGGAACGGCGATGGAGCGCGACTATGACGGTACTTCGGCCAATCATTTTAGCGATCTCGAAAGCCCGGAAAAAATTGGGCGCACGGCGGGTGAGCGCGTGGTGCGGCGGTTGAACCCGCGCAAACTTTCATCTCGATCAGTGCCGGTGATTTTTGATCGGCGGGTGGCTTCAAGTTTGATTGGGCATTTTGCTGGCGCAATTAATGGCGGCGCCATTTCGCGCGGGGTGAGCTTTCTCAAAGACCACATGGGCAAAGCCATTTTTAGATCTGGCATCACTATCATCGATGATCCGTTGCGGCCGCGTGGGCCATCGTCTCGCAGTTTTGATGGGGAGGGTTTGCCCGTGCAGCGCCGCGCCTTGATTGACAAGGGCGTGCTCACAGGTTGGGTTTTAGATTTGCGCTCGTCGCGGCAATTGGGTTTGGCGCCCACTGGCAATGGTTCGCGCGGGCTTGCTTCGCAACCTTCAGCTGGCACCAGCAATTTGCATATGGAAGCGGGTGTTGATTCACCCGAAGACATGATCAAGGCCATTGGCAAGGGTTTGCTAATTACAGAGTTTATCGGCAGCAGCATCAATTCTGCCACTGGCGATTATTCGCGGGGAGCTTCTGGATATTGGTTTGAAAATGGTGAAATTCAATATCCGGTGAGCGAGATTACGGTGGCTGGAAATTTGATCGAGATGTTTATGGCACTCACGCCTGCTTGTGATTTGTTGTTCAAGGGCTCTACCAATGCGCCCTCTTGCTTGGTGGAGGGCATGACTATTGCAGGGCGTTAAAGTTGCTGATCACCTTCTGGCAGACGCAGAATTGCTCTGTGCGACCATGCGCGAAGCGGGCGCAATTGGGCTGAAACTCTTGGCGCAAAAGGTAAAGCATTGGGCAAAACCTGATGGTTCAGTGGTGACTGAAGCTGATTTAGCAATCAATGAATTCTTACGCGAAAACTTGCATGGTGCCAGGCCAGACTATGGTTGGCTTTCGGAAGAAACACCGGACGATGCAAGGCGCTTAACGTGCCGAAAATTGTGGGTGGTGGACCCGATTGATGGCACGCAAAGTTTTGTAAATGGCACAGATGGGTGGTGCATTGGGGCGGCCTTGGTGGATGGCCAGCGACCAGTGCTGAGCGTGCTTTTTCGCCCGGTGCTGGATGAGTTTTATTTTGCAGCTACAGGTTCGGGAGCGTGGTGCAACTTTGCGCGTCTTTCTGCGCGTGATGACCGCGAACTGGCTGGCGCTGAATTGATGGGGACCGGAAAGGCCTTAAAAGTTCTGGCTGGCGCTGGCGTGAAAGCCATCAACTCTCCGCAACACCCACTTTTGTTGCGACTGGCACTTGTTGCCCATGGGCGCAGTGATAT
Organism: Hyphomicrobiales bacterium; assembly: GCA_031416755.1. Taxonomy (GTDB): domain Bacteria; phylum Pseudomonadota; class Alphaproteobacteria; order Rhizobiales; family Aestuariivirgaceae; genus Aestuariivirga. The sequence goes on along the minus strand of JANOUE010000080.1, from coordinate 11,312 downwards.
TGCATTTTCATTTGGCAATAAGAATGATTGGGATTTGGCCGCAGGAGATTTATTAGTGCAAGAATCAGGCGGCAAGCTCACCACTTTGGACGGCAGTCAAATGATGTATAATCGGTTTGATCCTTGGCAAAATGGCATGGTGGCCGCCGGGCCGCTGCGACACGCATCGCTCATGAAATATTTGGAGACATGATGAATTCAGGTAAAGACGAACAACTTATCCATTTGGTTTTTGGTGGCGAACTTGATGATGTGGCGGATGTGACATTCAAAGATTTGGCGAGGCTTGATGTCGTGGGCTTCTATCCAAATTATGCGGCCGCCCATCAAGCTTGGCTCGGCAAGGCCCGCGAAACTATCGACAATGCGCAGATGCGCTATTTCATTGTGCATTTGCACCGGTTGCTTGATCCGGCGAATGATGATTGATCGCCTAGACGTTGCCTTCAGCTTGCGCCACCGCAAGCGGCAAATTGCTTACGATTTGGGCGCTCAAAATCTTTCGCACCGCAGCGCAATCCAATTGCATTTGCGCAACGAGATCCTCAACTGATTTGAAGGTTTTGTCGCCGCGCACGAGATCAACAAAACTGACAATGAGAGTCTTGCCATAAAGATCAATATCTTGGTCGAGCAGAAATACTTCCAAAAAAGTGCGGTTGGTGTTGAAGGTGGGGCGGTCGCCGAAATAGGCGGCCCCTTGCCACTGGTCTGAGCCTGCTGCGTCGCGCACTGTTACTGCATAAATGCCGCGAAATGGTTCAGCTCCCGGCTCTAAAATAATATTGGCAGTTGGAAATCCTATGGTGCGGCCACGCTTATCGCCATGCACCACTTCACCCTTTACCATCCAATTGTAACCAAGCTCCTTGGCAGCTTGGCGCATGTGGCCGCGACGCAACGATGAGCGGATGGAGCTTGAAGAATAAGGCGCGTTGCTGTCGCCATCATCGGTCACTTGATCAACGACTGTTACACTGAAGTTGTGAATAGCGCCCTGCTCGCGCAATGTATCTGAGCCGCCTTTGCGGCCTTTGCCGAAATGGAAATCGTAGCCAGTAACAATGTGCGACAGGCCTAAATGTTTCACCAAATGAGTTTTGATAAAATCTTCAGGCGTGGAATGGGCCAAGGCTTCATCAAAGGTAATGCTCACAACAAAGGCCGCTCCCAGAACTTTGGCAAGACGCAATTTGAGGGCCGGAGGTGTTAAGCGAAAGACCGGTTCTTGCGGGCGGAAATAGGTTCGTGGATGGGGTTCAAATGTGAGGATGCCCCAAGCTTTGCCCTGCTTTTCAGCCAGCTCCTTAGCAATAGCTAGCAACTCTTGGTGGCCACGGTGCAAGCCATCAAAATTGCCGATGGCCACCACGCTGCCTCGTAAGTGCGGGGGTAATGTTTCATCAGATGCAGTAATAATCATGGCTGGGCCTTAGCTAAAACTTTAAGTCCAGTCTAGCTCTGACAGCGACTTTAGAATTTTTGCTGCGGGCACCAATCTCTGAACGTCGGCCAGCACGTCATCGCTTGAATTAATTCCGCCAGTGATTAAAACGCAAGGCAGTCCAAAATCAGTGGCTCCCTTAATGTCGGTTTCGGGGCCATCGCCAATTGCTAAAATTTTTGATTTCAAGAGGGGAGAACCATGCAGTTTTTCAGCTTGGCTAACGGCCAAATCATAAATCGGTGAAAAGGGTTTTCCAGCCATCAACACTGTGCCGCCGATTTTTTGAAATTCATCAGCAATAGCGCCTGCACAGTAAATCAAATGCTTGCCTTTGCGCACGATCTTATCGGGGTTGGCGCTGATAAACGTGAGGCCCATCTGTTTTATTTGCCGCAGAAGTGGAATGTAATCCGTAGGCGTTTCACTGGCCTCATTGTGAAGCCCGGTACAGATTACTGCTGCGGCTTCTGCAAGTGCACCACGCTTGATGTTGAGACCATCAAATATAGATTCGTCGCGCGCTGGACCGATGTGAAATAATTTTCCACCGCTATAGGGCTGCATCAAAGTACGGGTCACATCGCCGGAGGTAACAATGCTATCGTAACATTCACGCGGCACTCCTATTTCGGTGAGCTGAAGCTCAACTCCTTTTGAAGTTCGCGGTGAATTTGTAACAAGAATTGTGAGGCCACCAGTTTTGCGGTGGGCGCTAAGTGCTGCGCAGGTGTTTGCGAAAGGCTTATAGCCATCATGCACAACGCCCCAAATATCGCAGAACCACACCGGATATTTTGCCGAAAGATTTTTCATCTGAATTCAGGCTGCCGCCGTGAAGCTGTTTTTAACGAGGTTTGCAACTTCGCGCTTCACACGGCGCGGGGCTGCAAAGCATGGCCCACATGCAAGCCTGCTGATTTGCGGCAGACTTGCAATCACTCGCGGGTTGGAAACATCCGAAATGATAAGTTGAACCCGCGATTTTCTGGCAACAGCCGCGAAATTTATCAATGCGGCGTTTGGCCGGTCAGAAGCGCCAAGTGCGCCCATCCCAAGGCTGACAAAACGCACATTCAATGTGGCAAGTGCATTGAGGTCTAACCCAGATACTGACGCATGCGTGAGAGCCAGCAGAACGCCATTGCGCGCCAGCGTGGCCAAGCCTTCCAGTGCTTGATCGGTTAGGCCCGCCAACATGGCATGCGGTAATTCAAGTGCAAGGCCGGAGGCCACGTCATAGTCGACTTGCCGATCCGACAAAATTTGCGCCATTGCTTTGGGGTTGGCCAGCGTGGCCGCGCCAATCGGCATGAACATCAATAAAGTTGGGTCACGCTCGCGCAGGCGGCGCAGCAATAAGGCTGCTTCTCGCGCCACGAATATATCGAGTTGGGTTCGAACCCCAATGCGATCAGCGTGGTGCAGCAAGTTTTCATGATTGAAATTTTCAACCGATTTTGAGGCCAAGCCCAAGTGAACGCGGTAATGGGCTGTGCCGCCCGATTGTAAATCGACAATCGGCTCAAGTGACACCGTCAAATCGTCACCAAAGGGAATTGCTGTTGCTGCTTCAGGGTCAGGAATTTGAACTGGCGGCAAAAGCGGCTGCACCATAAGTGGTGGCGCGGGGATGGAGGCACTGCCATGTTGCGCCACAGCGGCCCCCAGCAGTTCATCGGCCAAACTTGTGTATGAATTTTTGAGATCTGCGAATCCTTGTGCAACCAGCTCGGCGTTGCCGTTGGCGTCATTTCGCAATGCGGTGAGTTGCGTTAAAATAAATTCAGTCTGGTGGCGGTTTTCCATTTCAAACTGTTGGCGCGCCTGTTGGTCAATTTGCAAATTTTTATAGCGGCCATGAAACTCGGTATTTTGCAATGTTGATACGCCGAGCAAAAACACTTGACCCGCAGCCAATGCAAAAATTGCGATGACCATGGCCAGCCCTGAAGCTTTACCGCCACCGACGATATAAAATCCACATCCAATTGCAATTGCCAAGCAAAAACAAAGACCGACAATCAATGCAAAGTCACGCCTTTTCATCGCTTCCGCTTCACTCCCCAACCCACACAGTCCGGTTCAGGCGAGATGGCAATTGGCCCACCCACCTCTCACGCTGAATCCCTTTGCGGGGAACCGGACCTCCTCAAACTCTATTAGAGACTGGCGACGGAGGCTAGAACTTTCGGCATCTTATCCGTGAAAATCTCAGCGATCTCATCTTCGCTGATAATTAGTGGTGGAGAAAGGGCAATCGTGTCGCCAGAGATGCGCAACAAGAAACCAAAATCATGGAAGGCATTTTCCATGGCTTTGTAAGCGCGAAGGCCCGGTTTTCCGTCAATTGGCTTCATATCTATGCCAGCAACCAAACCAATCGTTCTAATATCCTCAACGATCGGATTGCCTTGCAATGAGAATGCTGCATCGGCCCACTTGGTTTCAAGAGATGCGGCGCGTTCAAACAGTTTTTCATCACGGTAAACATCCATAGTTGCAAGGCCCGCTGCTGCTGCAATTGGATGGCCTGTGTACGTATAGCCATGGAACAGTTCAATCATGTGGTCTGAGGCATTGGCGAAGGCATCATAAATGCCCTGACGCACCATCACGCCACCCATAGGCACGGTGCCTGATGTGACACCTTTGGCGAAAGTGATCATGTCTGGGATCACACCAAAGCGTTCTGCAGCGAAAGCTGAGCCCAAACGGCCAAAGCCGGTGATCACTTCATCGAATATCAATAAAATGCCATGCTTGGTGCAAATCTCACGGAGTTTTTTGAGATAACCTTTTGGCGGCGCCAACACACCAGTGGAGCCTGCCATCGGTTCAATAATCACGGCAGCAATTGTCGAGGCATCATGCAAGATGACGAGGCGTTCAAGTTCTTCGGCCAAATGCGCGCCCCACGTGGGCTCACCTCTGGTGAAGGCCTGTTCTTTACGGTTGTAGGTGTGTGGCAAATGATCAACGCCTGCCAACATTGTGCCAAACATTTTGCGATTTGCCACCATGCCGCCCACAGATATGCCGCCAAAGTTTACGCCATGATAACCGCGTTCACGGCCAATAAGCCTCGTGCGACTGGCCTGGCCGATGGAACGTTGATAGGCCAGAGCAATTTTAAGTGCGGTATCGGCGGCTTCTGAACCTGAGTTGCAGAAAAAAGCATAGTTCAAATCGCCGGGCGCCATGGTCGCAAGGCGCGAGGCCAGCTCAAACACTTTCGGGTGGCCATATTGGAAGGTTGGCGCGAAATCGAGTTCGCTTGCGGATTTTTGAATGGCTTCCACAATGGGTTGGCGGCAATGGCCAGCATTGGTGCACCACAGGCCCGCCGAACCATCGAGAATAGGACGGCCACCCATATCATAGTAATGCATATCCTTGGCACGAGCGATCATGCGGGGACGTTGCTTAAATGCGCGGTTGGGCGTGAAACCCATCCAAAATGATTCAAGGTTGTTGGGCGATGGTTCCCAAGAATTTGGAAGGTTAGGTTTGTTCATGGCAAAGCATCTCCTGACTGTGATGGACTTTGATACCAGAAATGCGGTGGCATGTGAAACAACCAGTCTAAGTCTTTTCACTTGGCCAGTGCAAAAGCCATGAAGCCACCACAATGAGGCGCGAGATTTGGAGTGGGGCAGATTTTAATTTAGGACGGAACTTCAATGACATCTCTCTCTCACATTATCGCCGGAGCTTTGGTTGGCTTTGGCGTGGCCAGTGGCGGCTACTTGGCTGGCGAATCTTTAGTGAAAAGCAGGCTCGGTTTTCGCACTGTGACTGTTAAAGGCTTGGCTGAACGCGAAGCTAAAGCTGATCTTGGTTTCTGGCCTGTGCGCTTTGTGACCAGTGGCTCAACCTTGGAGGAAGCGCGCGCAAAACTGGAAGATTCAGAAAAATCGGTAAAGGCATTTCTAGCGCAGAATGGATTTGCTGACGGTGATTTGCAGGTTCAGAACATTCAGGTTGAAGACCGCATTGCCAATTATAATGGCCAAGAACCGCCAACTGGCAGCCGCTTTGTTTTAACCGAAGATTTGTTGGTGAAGACCACTGAAGTGGAAAAGCTGGCAAGAGCAGCACGGATGATCGGCGATCTGCTCAAATCTGGTGTGGTGTTTTCGGCTGATGCTTACAATGCCGGTCCATCATTCATTTTCACTGGCGTGAATGCGCTTAAGGGCGAGATGCTGACAGAGGCCACAAAGCGGGCAAAAGAAGCTGCCGATAAGTTTGCTACAGAATCTGGTGCCAAAGTTGGCGATATTCAAAATGCCAATCAAGGCATCATCGAAATTAACCCAGCTGTTGAAATTCCGAATGATCGGCCTGAAAAACAAATCATGAAAAAAGTGCGCGTGGTGACTACGATTACGTATTTCTTGAAGGATTAGTTTTGGGCAGCCCTTCGAGGCCCACTTAGCCGAAAACCCGAGAGGGTTTTGCGGCATAGTGGGCGCCTCAGGGTGAGGGTGTTTTGCTATCCCTAACCCAACGCGTGCCACACTGTGAGTGCGGCCACAAAAATAAACATCATGCCGGCAATTCGTCCAATCCAAATGGTGACAATTGGATTGGACACCAACACGTCACGGCTTTTAGCGGCGGCCAAACCTAACCCGCCATAGACGCCACATTGGCAAAGTGCAGTGAGGATGCCCATGGCCAACTTGTTCAAATTCAACCTTTATGACAAGATTTAATAATGAACACGCATTCGCATGCTCTGATGGGCGCATTTTTGTTTGGGGGCAAAGTGCCAAAGCGCGCTTGGGCTGGACTTGTGGGTGGATTAACCCCTGATGTTCCGATGCTCACAATCATCTTCACGTTGATGGCTTCTGGTGTGTCAGGCCAAACAATATTCAATGAATTGTATTGGCAGAGGTGGTGGCAGATCACCAACGCAGTTTCGCATTCGTTTTTGCTCTGGGGCGGCTTGCTTTTATTCGGCTTATATATGCGCCAGTCATTGCTGGCCATCTACGCGGGATCGGCATTTTTACATTCCTGCATTGATTTTCTCGTGCACCGGGGCGATGCGCATATGAGTTTCTGGCCGCTTACAAATTATAAATTTATGTCGCCAGTTTCATATTATGAATCCGATCATTACGGAATCTGGTTTTCACTTTTTGATTCCGCATTGGGAATTGTGATGGCTTTAACCTTAGGGCTTCGCTTCAAAAACCGAATTGTTCGAGGGCTTCTGGCTTTGTGCTTTCTGGCTTATCTGGCTTTTCCAATTGCTCTTATTATTAACCGCACGTGATGCGACGGAATTGATAGTTAGTTGCGTCTTGTCTTTGTGCCACTCTGTGAAAAGATAATGAATAAAAAAATCCCCCCTGATAAATTAGAGATTGAAACTAGGCTTGGCCTGAGCGCAAAAGCCAAAGCGAATAAACGTGTGCGGCAGCTGTTTTGGATGGCTGGCGTGGCAGTGCTATTTGGGGCCCTTGGTTATTATTATTTAAGCTCTGCATCTTCTGCGCCAAAAATTACTTATACTACCCAAAAAGTGGAGATTTCAGATCTGGTAATTACTGTGAGCGCCACAGGCACCGTTCAGCCCACGATGCAAGTTGATGTTGGAAGCGAACTTTCTGGAACAGTAAAAACCGTCGCTGTTGCCGACAATGCAATTGTGAAAAAAGGCGATGTCTTGGCAAGTTTGGATGTGGTGCGGCTTACAGCACAGCGAGACCGAGCCACGGCACAGGTGGTGGCTGCAGAAGCCAGGCTGCAAGATGCCACTTCAAGTGAACAACACTCAACGCTCAACCAATCTCGGCAAAAAAAGTTACGAATCTCCGGCCTTTCAACCGATCAAAGCATGGAAGATGCAAACACTGCTGTGGCTCGCGCCGTTGCGGCTGTAGCGGTGGCACAAGCCGATCTTTTGGCCGCTAAGGCAGATCTTTCAATAGTTGCGAGTGACATAGCCAAGTCGCAAATACTTTCTCCAATTGACGGCATCGTTTTAAAAACCAGCGTTAAAACCGGGCAGACCGTCGCTGCATCCTTGCAAGCGCCAATTTTATTTACTCTGGCTGATGATCTGGCGCATATTCAAATTGAAGCCGCTGTGGATGAAGCTGATATTGGAGCAGTTAAAGTGGGGCAGATTGCCAGCTTTACAGTTGATGCTTATCGCGGGCGCAACTTTGATGGGCAGGTTGCAAGCATCTCATTTTCACCAGACAAAATAGATGGGGTTGTGACTTACAAAACAATTCTCGCCGCCGCAAATGATGATCTGGCTTTGCGCCCGGGCATGACAACGACTGCACGCATTGTTGTGAATGATGTGAAGGGTGCCACTGTCATTCCAAACGAGGCGTTGCGCTATGTGCCAGCAGTGCAGAGAAAGAGCAGTGGATTTTCAATTACGCAACTGTTCATGCCGCGGTTTCCGCGCAATGACAGACCAGAAAAACCTATTCTAGCGGCAGATGGTAAGCGCAGCATTTGGGTTTTGCGCAATGGTGCGCCAGTTGAAGTTAGGACCAAGACCGGTTTGAGTGACGGCAAGAAAACTGTTGTTACTGGCGACGTGCTGCAGGTTGGCGATGAAATTATTATCTCCGCAAAGGGAAATGCACAGTGATTTCACTGCACGAAATTACCAGAACTTATGGCGAAGGTGATGCTCAGGTGCGCGCTTTGTCTGGCCTGAATCTTGAAATTGAGCTTGGGCAGTTTGTGGCAATCATGGGCGCATCGGGCTCTGGAAAATCAACTGCCATGAATATTTTGGGGTGCTTGGACAGAGCTAACTCCGGCAGCTATTGTTTTAATGGTGTGGATATCACTGCGCTAACCAGAGACGAGCGGGCGTTGCTGCGCCGGAATTATCTGGGGTTTGTGTTTCAGGGCTTCAACTTGTTGGCCCGCACAACTGCTTTGGAGAATGTTGAGTTGCCATTGGTTTACCGGGGCCTTTCGCGCGGCGAACGCCATGCTAAAGCACGCCTTGCTTTGGCGGCAGTTGGACTTAGCGACCGTGAGGACCACAGGCCAGGTGAACTTTCAGGTGGGCAGCAACAACGCGTGGCAATTGCCCGGGCCATTGTGAGTGACCCACTGATTCTGTTGGCCGATGAGCCAACCGGAAACCTTGATAGCGAACGCGGCCACGATATTATGCGACTGTTGCAAAAGTTAAACCGTGACAGTGGCATTACCGTCATCATGGTAACCCATGAAGCAGACATGGCAGCATATGCTGACCGCACGATTAGATTTGCCGATGGCCAAATTGCTGAAGACCTTCGACGGGTGCCAATCTAATGCTGTGGGAATCAATCAAACTTGCATTGCGCTCAGTGCGGCGCAATGTGCTGCGCTCATTCCTCACGTTGCTTGGTATCGTGATTGGGGTTGCGGCGGTGATTGCCCTTGTGACTATTGGTTCTGGAGCAAACCTAAAAATTTCCGCCGATATCGCAAAATTGGGCAGCAATATGTTGATGGTGCGGCCTGGCCAGCAAGGACCGGGACCACCTGGGGCAAGCGATGCACGCGGTTTTAATGAACGAGATGTGGAGGCACTTCGCAGTGGTGTTGCAGATGTGCGGGCAATAGCTCCGTCAGCTAGTAAGCAGGCTGGCGTAGTGTTTGATGCCACCAGCACGGATGCTACAATTACTGGTGCTGATGAAGCATTTTTTGTGGCGCAAGATTGGAGCTTTATTCAAGGTGGAGCCTTTAACGAAAGTGATGTGCGCAGTGCCAGCAATGTCTGCGTGATTGGCACTACAATTGTTAGTTCACTGCTGCAGAATATGATGCCGATTGGGCAAACACTGCGGGTGGGCGAAATGCCTTGCACGGTGGTTGGCGTTTTGGGGTCCAAAGGGCAATCGGCATTTGGAACTGATCAAGATAATTTAGTCGTAATGCCGCTGCGCACATTTCAGCGCCGCATTGCGGGTAACACTCGAATTGCGAGCATTGCTGTTTCTGCCAACAGTCCGGCGGCGGTTAAAACCGCACAAGATCAAATCACGCTCGTGTTGCGAGAGACCCGGCACGTGGGGGAAAACGACCAGGATGATTTTTCGGTGCGCGACATGACTCAAATAGCCGCCACGATGAGTTCAACCAGCACAATTATGACTGGGCTGCTTGGCGCTGTGGCAGCAGTTTCACTTTTGGTGGGTGGCATTGGCATTATGAATATCATGTTGGTGTCGGTCACAGAGCGCACCCGCGAAATTGGCATCCGTTTGGCCATTGGCGCATTGGCCTCGCAGGTTCTCACGCAGTTTCTGGTTGAGGCTGTGGTGTTGTGTTTGTTGGGCGGGGCCTTGGGGGTTGCATTGGGCTTAGGCCTTGCTGGTTTTGCTTCAAGCTTTCTGGATATTCCATTTGCACCAGACATGAAGGTGCTGGTTTTGGCATTTAGCTTTTCTGGAGTGATCGGTTTGGTGTTTGGATTTTTTCCAGCCCGCAATGCCGCCCGCCTCGATCCTATCGAAGCGCTGCGGCACGAGTAAGATTTTTACTAGAGCATAATGGCGACGATCAGCTTTTATGACTTTTGACGGTTCCGTCAAAAGTCATGCTGATCTATTGCAGGAGGCTTAGCAATTCAGCTGTTGGATATGAATCAGCTGGAAGCCCGGCCTTGAGCTGCTCAGCTTTTACGGCTGCTCTGGTGCCTGCACCAATTTTGCCATCGGACTTTCCAACATCATAGCCAAGTCCAGTCAAAATATTTTGCAAGGCCACAATTTGCTCAAAATCCAATGGCGTCACCTGCCCGCGGCCAGAGCTCATTTTTCCGGCTCCGGCAATGCGGGTGGCAAGATAAGCTGCCGTTGTTGAATAAATGAGGCTTTCGTTCCACTTCAAATAGGCTTTGGTGAAATTGTTATAGGCTAAAAAAGCTGGACCATTTCTACCCATGGGCAGCAGCAAAGCAGCGGTCACTTTATCTGCTTTCAAAGCTTTACCGCCTGCGCCTTTCACGCCCCACTTGGCCCATTGGGCTCTGGGCAATGAGATTGCGAGATCGGCTTGGTCCCATGGAAGATCTGCTGGAACTTGCACTTCTTGCAACCATTGCTGGCCCGCTTGCCAGCCGCTCTTTTGCAAGAGATTAGCTGTGGAGCCAATTACGTCTGGAATTGAATCGCGCAAGTTGCGTCGGCCATCGCCATCAAAATCGACAGCACTTTCATTATAGTCATAAGCCATGAATTGAGTTTGGCCAATTTCACCGGCCCAGGCTCCACGCATTTCTGCGGGCGAAAGATCACCGTTTTGAATCAGCATCAAGGCTGGAACAATTTGGTTGCGGAATTTTTCAGGGCGCCTGCAATCCCAACTCAAAGTGACGATGGCTTGGAGCGTTGGCGACTTGCCAATATCTGCTCCAAAATCAGTTTCCAGCGCCCAGAAGGCGGTGATCACAGCAGCTGGCACGCCATATTGCTGCTGGGCTTGAGCAAATATATTTTTGTATTTAGCAACCAGTTCACGCCCACGCGTGACGCGGAAATCGGAAGCCATGCGCCCGGAAAATTGTATGAAACTCTGCGCAAAAACCTGTTGCGCACGGTCGCGTTTGATAATGTTGGCGTCATATTGCAAGCCATCGAGATTGGCCAAAACTTCAGCTGAAACGCCTTGGGCGCTTGCATCGCTTTTTACGGCAGCAAGAAATCCTTTGAAGCCTTGGGCCGTGTTGCCGCAAGTTGCGGCCAGTGTCGCTGAGGAACTGAGAGTGATTGCCAAAGCCGCAGCAGTAATTTTTAGACGCATTTAAAAGTTCTCCATCCGAATCAAATTTGGTGCAGTGGAGCGTTATTCTGCAGGTTCGTCAATTTCATGGCCAAAACGG
>JANOUE010000079.1:0-25681 GCA_031416755.1 Hyphomicrobiales bacterium | reverse complement strand
GTTTTCGGTTAAGCGGGCCTCGAAGGGCCGATAGCCAGTTACCGCGCTTCCAATTCTTCTCTTAACATTTCCAATTGCAACCATTGCTCTTCGCAGCTTGCCAATTCAGTGTCGGCTGCAGCATGACGCGAGCTGGTTCTTTCGAAGAGTTTGAAGTTGCGCGAGAAGAGTGTGGCGTCGGCCAAGACCAACTCCAAATCATGCAGCTCGGCTTTTAACTTTTCCATTTTAGCTGGCAGATTATCTAGCGCGTGTTTTTCTTTGAAGCTCAGTTTTCGCTTGGCTTGCGTTACCACACTTGCTGCAACAGTTTCACTGCGCTCGCGGGCTTCTTCTTTGATTTTGCGTGCAGCCACACCGGTGCCGCGTTGGGCTAACATATCGCTGTAACCACCAGCATATTCCTGCCAGTTGCCATCGCCTTCATACATGAGAATTGAAGTGGCTACGCGATCGAGAAAGTCGCGGTCATGGCTCACCAGCAGGATCGTGCCTTGGTAATCCGCCAGCATTTCTTGCAACAGGTCTAGGGTTTCCAAATCGAGATCGTTGGTGGGTTCGTCGAGGATCAAGAAGTTTGAGGCTTTGGCAAGCTCACGCGCCAAAATAAGCCGCGCACGTTCGCCGCCCGAAAGCACCGAAACTGGCGTTCGCGCCTGTTCAGGCTTGAACAGAAAATCACGCATATAGCCCACCACATGTTTGGTCTCGCCATTGATGGTGACGGACTGGCCACGGCCAGCAGTGATCACATCGCCGAGCAACATGGTTGGCTCAAGGCTGGCGCGGCTTTGATCGAGTGCTACGATTTGCAAATTGGTACCGAGCTTGATGCTGCCAGAATCTGGTGGCAAATTTCCGGTGATGAGATTTATCAACGTGGTTTTGCCAGCGCCATTGGGGCCGACAATGCCTAACCTGTCACTGCGCAGCAAAAGCAGATTTAGATTTTTGACAATCTCGCGTTCGCCAAATGATTTCGACATTTTCTTGGCCTCGGCCACGAGCTTGCCTGAAATATCACTTGATGATGCCGAAAGTTTTACATTGCCTTGGGCACCTACATATTCGCGGCGTTCACCGCGCAGTGTGGAAAGAAGGCCGACGCGGCGCACATTGCGTTTGCGGCGAGCGGTTACACCATACCGCATCCAATGCTCTTCGGTGGCAATGCGGGCTGCTAATTTATGTTGCTCGATTTCCTCTTCTTCCAGAACTTGGTCGCGCCATTCTTCAAAATGCGCAAAACCCCGGTTCATGCGTTTTGCTGATCCACGATCCAGCCAGATGGTGCGGTTCGACAGTGCTTCAAGAAATCTGCGGTCATGGCTGATGAGAATGAAGGCCGAACGCAGAGATTTCAGTTCGGCTTCCAGCCATTCGATGGCGGGGAGATCAAGGTGGTTGGTTGGCTCATCGAGCAGTAGAATATCTGGCTCAGGTGCCAGAGTTCTGGCAATGGCAGCACGTCTCGATTCGCCACCGGAAAGTTGCGCCGGATTTTCTTCACCGTTTAGGCCAAGTTCATTTAAATAGTGTCGGCAACGATAAGGATTGTCAGTGGGGCCGAGGCCCGCTTCCACATATTCGAGCACCGTGCGGTAGCCTGTGAAATCTGGTTCCTGCGGCAAATAGCGGATGGTGGTGCCAGGCTGGACCCAGCGCGATCCATTGTCCATTTCAACGAGACCCGCTGCAATTTTAAGCAGCGTTGATTTGCCAGACCCATTGCGGCCTACTAAGCACATGCGGTCATCATTGTGCAGCATGAGTTCAGTGCCATCGAGCACGGGTTTGCCGCCGAAGGTTAAGTGGATATTTTGCAGATTCAAAAGAAGATTGGCCATGTTAAAGCGGTGGTTAGCCTAAGTGCTGGGGCTTCTCTAGTTCTTTGTTTATGATAAGATTTTAGAAAATGGGAGACAGAAAATGCAACGTATGTGCCATGTGGTGAAGGTGAAGCCTGAAATTATTCCAGAATATAAGCGCATCCATGCCGCGGTGTGGCCTGAGATTCTCAAAGCCATTCATGACAGCAACATTCGCAACTACACTATTTTTCTCAAGGAGCCGGAAAATATTCTCGTAGCATACTGGGAATATGTGGGCAGTGATTATGCTGCCGACATGCAGAACATAAAAGCAGCACCGCGCATGCAAGAGTGGTGGAACATTACAGACCCGATGCAGGAAGCGTTTTTAACCAACAAGCCTGGCGTGTGGTGGGCACCGCTGGAGGATGTGTTTCACACCGATTAAAAAACCACCACACTGCGAATTGATTTGCCTTCGTGCATGAGATCAAACGCGTCATTGATTTTTTCGAGCGGCAGAATGTGCGTAATCATAGGATCAATTTCAATTTTGCCAGCCATGTACCAATCAACAATTTTGGGCACATCGGTGCGGCCGCGTGCGCCGCCAAAGGCAGTGCCGCGCCATGAACGGCCGGTGACCAATTGGAAAGGTCTGGTTGAAATTTCTTGACCCGCACCTGCGACACCGATGATGATGGATTGGCCCCAGCCCTTGTGGGCTGCTTCAAGTGCGATGCGCATAACTTTAACATTGCCGATACATTCAAATGTGTAATCAGCGCCGCCGCCGGTTAACTCCACCAAGTGGGCCACCATATCGCCTGAAACTTTTGACGGATTGACAAAATGCGTCATGCCGAATTTGCGGCCCCAAGCTTCCTTATCATCGTTCATATCCACGCCAACAATTTGGCGGGCTCCTGCGAGACGCAAACCTTGAAGCACATTCAGGCCAATGCCACCCAAACCGAAGACGATTGCAGTTGAGCCAAGCTCAACCTTGGCGGTGTTAATCACAGCTCCGACACCTGTCGTGACTCCGCAGCCGATGTAACAAATTTTATCGAAGGGCGCATCTGCCCGCACTTTGGCCAGTGCAATTTCGGGCAACACCGTAAAGTTTGAAAATGTCGAGCAGCCCATATAATGATGGATCACTTGGCCCTTATAAGAAAAGCGCGAAGTGCCATCCGGCATCACACCCTTGCCTTGGGTGGTTCTGATTTTTTGGCAGAGGTTGGTTTTAGGGTTCAAACAATATTCGCATTCTCGGCATTCGGGTGTGTAAAGCGGGATCACATGATCGCCTGGCTTCAGTGAGGTGACCCCTGCCCCCACTTCGCGCACGATCCCTGCCCCTTCATGACCCATGATGGCGGGAAACAGACCTTCTGGGTCCGCGCCCGAAATTGTAAATTCATCGGTGTGGCATATGCCTGTGGCTTTGATTTCGACAAGCACTTCGCCGGCGCGTGGACCTTCGAGATCGACCTCAACAATTTCAAGTGGTTTTCCAGATTCGAAGGCAACAGCAGCGCGGGATTTCATGGGGCGAATACTCCAAGTGGTTTTGGATGTTCTTAATGCTCCCCACGCAAATATGAAATATAAAATTCAGTCAGCCAGATGAAAGTCGGGATGATAGATTAAGAAAGATAGTTTTCAACTGTAACTTTGGTGCCATTGGTCCACAGCGATTTAAGGGCGGCCGCAAATTCAGTTTGCATGAGATGAGATGTTCCCACATCGCCATAAATATCACTCATGGCCAGCCATGCCGCGGGATTTGATTTTGCCGACCGTGCGGTTTCCTGCAAGCGGTTCCAGCTTGGATCATTGGCTTCAATCACTGCACCTGAATCTGTTGTGCCAAAGCAATAGCGGCACCACAAAGCTGATTCTAACGCGAGGCCACCTATGGATTTTCCGGCTTCCAACCGATCTGAAATTGTGGGCACGATGAATTTTGGCTGGCGGTTGGAACCATCCAAACACAAGCGTCTGATCGTGTCGGCGATTTTTGGATTGGAAAAACGGCGTTCGATGAGTTTGTAATAATCTTGTAAATTTGTATTCGGAACTGGAGCCACCGTCGGAATGATTTCATCTTGCTCCAACTTGGCTAGGAATGCGCGGATGAGCGGGTTTGCCATGGCTTCATGCACGAAATGAATATCCAATAAGCCTGCTGGATAGGCTATCACAGCGTGGCCTCCATTGAGAATACGAATTTTCATGTTCTCGTAAGGCGTTACATCTTCAACAAATGTGGCACCCACTTTTTCCCAAGCGGGCCTGCCTGAAGGGAAATTATCTTCCACTACCCATTGCTTGAATTCTTCACAGAAAATCGGCCACGTATCCGCCACGCCAAAAGTCTCAGCGGAGATTTTGCGTTCGCGGTCACCTGTGGCAGGCGTGATGCGGTCAACCATGGCATTGGGAAATGCGACGTGCTCGCTGATCCACGTGGCGAGAGCCTTGTTTGAAAGTTGCGCAAGACCCACCACCGCATTGCGTGTGACTAAACCATTGTGCGGAACGTTGTCACACGACATAACTGTGAATGCCGGTATGCCGAGCGCGCGGCGCGCGGCCAGTCCTGCGACAATGAATCCGAACACAGTGTTGGCTTCGTGTGGGTTTCTGCCGTCATGCGCGATGGCTGAATTATGTGGATCAAATTTTCCAGTGGCGGGATCAATAAAGTATCCGCCTTCAGTGATGGTAAGCGAGACAATGCGAATAGCGGGATCGCAGAGTTTTGCCATTATCTTTGCCTTGTCATTTGGCGAAACAAAATCGATCATGGGGCCGGTGATGTGAGCAGAACTTAGTTCGTTGTCTTGCTCAACAACGGTCGTCAGATAATCTTGGGCGTGCATGCGGATGCGCATGGCTTCATCTGAGGGCATAACACCAGCGCCAATAATTGCCCAATCATGATCGAGGCCTTTATTGAACAGATCATCAAGATAAACCGCTAGATGCGCACGGTGAAAATTGCCTACACCGAAATGCATGATGCCAGCACGGAGAGAAGACCTCGCGTAATTGGGCACCGGAATTTTTTTAGCAATCGCCGCTAAATTTGCCAGTGATAGTTTTAACTCATCCATTGTCCGCCATCCACATTATAGGTTTGTGAAACGATATAATCGCTTTCACTGCTGGCCAAAAAAATCGCCATGCCTTCTAAATCTTTTGGTGTGGCCATGCGGCCAATGGGAACACTTGCACCTACGATTTTCTTCTTCTCGCCGAGTGGTCGATTTTCATATTTCGCAAACATGGAATCGACATGGTCCCAATGTTCGCCTTCAACAACGCCTGGTGCTATGGCATTCACATTTATGCCATGCTGAATGAGATTGAGACCCGCTGATTGCGTGAGGCTTATGACCGTGGCTTTGGTGGCGCAATAGACGCCAACTAAGGCTTCGCCGCGCCTGCCCGCTTGGCTGGCCATATTGATAATCTTGCCACCTTTGCCACGCGCAATCATATGTTTGGCCACGGCTTGCATGGTGAACAGCACGCCATAAACATTAATTGAGAATAATTTGTTGTAACTTGCTTCGGTGATGTCAACGATGGGCGCCATATCAAACAAGGCAGCGTTGTTGACAAGAATATCAATCTGGCCGGCCTTTGCCACAACCGCATCCACTGCGCTTGTAATGGATTCAAGTTTTGATACGTCCATATGAACCGCAAAGGCAGACTCACCAATTTCTGCGGCGCAGGCTTGGGCAGCTTTTAGATTGATATCTGCAATCGCTACACTTGCACCTTCCCGCACATAAGCCTCGGCAAAACCACGGCCAATGCCACGGGCACTGCCAGTGATGATTGCAACTTTGTCTTTCAGTCTCATTTGCGGATGGCCTTTCCGGCTTTGTCAAAATGGTGCAGGCGATTTTTTTCTGGTGTCATCCATAGAGAACTGCCGGGTGCCAGCGCGTTTTCGCCAGGTGCGCGGACAGTCAAGTGCCCTCGCGCCCCTGCATCTACGTGCAAAAACGTATCTGATCCTAAATGTTCGCTGAGCAAGACTGTTCCTTGCCAATCGCCTTCTTTCTCGGAGATTTGGATGTGCTCTGGTCTGATGCCGATAGACTCATTTTCCAGAATATTCATTTTGGGCGAGCCGATGAAGCCTGCCACAAAAAGTGAGTTGGGATTGTTGTAAAGTTCAAGCGG
This sequence comes from Hyphomicrobiales bacterium, assembly GCA_031416755.1. Classification (GTDB taxonomy): domain Bacteria; phylum Pseudomonadota; class Alphaproteobacteria; order Rhizobiales; family Aestuariivirgaceae; genus Aestuariivirga. Next base: position 19,661 of record JANOUE010000079.1, on the reverse strand, counting down.
AGAACCCACTTGCTCAATGATGCCTTTGTTCAAAACAACAATACGGTCGGCCATGGTCATGGCTTCCACCTGATCATGGGTCACATAAACCATGGTGGTGCCCAAATCTTGGTGCAGCTGCATGATGAAAATGCGCATGTTCACACGCAATGCTGCATCTAAGTTTGACAATGGTTCATCAAACAAGAAGCCTTCAGGTTGGCGCACAATGGCGCGGCCAATGGCAACGCGCTGGCGCTGGCCGCCAGAAAGTTGGCCGGGCTTGCGATCGAGATATTCGGTAAGATTGAGAGTGGCTGCCGCTTTGGCCACTTTGCCGGCAATCATCTCCTTGCTTTCGCCCGCCATTTTAAGACCGAAGGCTATATTATTACGAACACTCATATGTGGATAGAGCGCGTAGGATTGGAACACCATGGAAAGCCCGCGTTTGGAGGGTGGGGTTGCAGATACGTCCTTGCCATCGATGAAAATCTGGCCAGAGGTCAAGTCTTCCAATCCAGCGATCAACCGCAGAAGTGTGGATTTGCCACAACCTGATGGGCCCACGAAGACCACAAACTCACCGTTCTTGATATCAAGATCTGCGCTCGGGATAATTACTGAAGCACCAAAAGCTTTATGGACTTTTTTGAGTGAGATCGTTCCCATTATTTTACCGCTCCGAAGGTGAGACCACGGACGAGTTGCTTTTGCGCAAACCAGCCGAGTATGAGGATTGGTGCAATTGCCATTGTAGATGCTGCCGAGAGCTTGGCCCAGAACAGGCCTTGAGGTGCGGAAAAGCTGGCGATAAATTGTGTGAGTGGTGCTGCATCTTTGGTGGTCAAAGCCAAAGTCCAGAAGGCTTCATTCCATGCTAGAATAATGTTGAGCAGAAGTGTTGAAGCGATACCGGGCATGGCCATAGGTGTTAGAACATACAGCAACTCTTTTCCGAGCGAGGCCCCATCCATACGAGAAGCTTCCAATATCTCACTGGGGATTTCTTTGAAGTAAGTGTAGAGCATCCAAATGATGATCGGCAGATTGAGCAGCATCAGAACCGTAATCAGTGCGCCACGCGTATCCAATAAGCCAAAATCGCGGAAGATGAGATAGACCGGAATGAGCGCGCCAACGGGCGGCATCATTTTTGTTGATAACATCCACATCAATAAGTCTTTGGTTTTGCGGCCTGGCGCAAAGGCCATGGCCCATGCCGATGGGATTCCTATGATCAAAGCAAACAAAGTTGACCCCAATGCAAGATAAATCGAATTCAGAGCAAAACCGAGATAGTCGGATCGCTCTTGCACAATCGCATAGTTTTCCAATGTCCACTCGAAGTTAAGAAACTTTGGCGGCAGGGCTATGGCTTCACCTTCTGACTTAAAGCTGGTGAGAATTGTCCACAGAATTGGGAAAAATACCAGAAATCCGATGGTCCAAGCGAGTGCTGTGACGATGAGTTTTCGTTTAGTCGAAACATTTCGTGCCATGATTAAGCGTCCAAGTTTTTGCCAATCATCCGCATCAGGAAGAAGGCAACAATGTTTGCAAGGATGACGGCGATGATACCACCAGCGGAAGCACCACCAATATCGTTAGCAATCAAACCATACTGATAAACGAGGAAGGGTAAGTTACCTGCTGTTCCGGCAGTGCCTGTGACATAGATTTCAGCAAACACGTTGAGCAGGAATATGGTTTCAATCAAAATAACGACAGTCATTGGGCGGATCAAATGCGGCAGTACTATATACCAGAAATACGATAGCGGCGGTGTGCCATCCATTTCGGCTGCTTCTTTTTGTTCGGCGTCGAGAGATTGCAATGACGTGAGCAAGATCAAGGTGGCAAATGGCACCCATTGCCAAGACACCATGATAACAACAGCGACGAGGGGATGATGGGCAAACCAATCAATCGGTTGCAACCCCACTGATTTTAACAGATAGGCGAACATGCCAGAAACCGGATTCAGCATCATGTTCTTCCACACCAAGGCAGATACTGTCGGCATGACAAGAAAGGGCGCTATCATCATTAAGCGCACAACGCCACGGCCATAAAAAGCTTGATCAAGCAATAATGCGAGAAGAGTTCCAAAAACCACGCTGATGCCCAAAACCCACCCAACGAGTTTCAGTGAATTTCCCATAGCGCGGAAAAAGGCGGGATCAGTTAAAAAGTAGGTATAGTTGCTCCAGCCGGCGAGACAGCGATTGGCGTCATCAAACAATTGGCCTGGCTGCATGATTGAACAGGCGTAATTCGGGTCCAATAGATTGTAGCGCAGAAACGAGAAATAGATGGTCATGGCCAAAGGCACGATCATCCACAAGAAGAGTACAAAAACCGAAGGCGCTACGGCAAAGCGGCCGAGCGCACGAGTTTGCTGCGTCGCCATCTCACTCACTCTCTCATATGGAATTGGTATGCCTTGGAAACGACTGCCCGGCTTTCACACCGGGCAGCCACTTTCTATGGGAGTTTCTTACTTAATATAACCAGCTTTGGTCATTACACGAATTGACGCTTCCTGAGATTCAGCTAGGGCTTGATCTACAGTCTTTTCACCAGCAAGTGCTGCTGCGAAAATCTGGCTCACGGTTGTGCCGAGATCAGCAAACTCAGGAATAGCAATCCACTGCGCACCACTGTAAGGCGTTGGCTGTGAGGAAGGCTGTGCTGAGTTAACCGACAGGATTGCATCAAGTGTCATTTTCGCAAATGGCACTTTGGCATATTCTGGGTTTGCATAGAGCGAGGTACGCGTGCCTGGAGGTGCAGCTGCCCAACCTTGCTTTGATGCAACAAGTTCGGAGTAAGCTTTGCTGGTTGCCCAGCCTACGAACTTTTGTGCAGCATCGTTCTTCTGCGTGCCAGCTGGAATTGCTAAAGACCATGCCCACAGCCAGTTACCACGGTTGCCGTTGCCAGTGTCTGGAGCCAGAGCAAAGCCAACTTGGTCGTGGTATTTTGCTTGCTTAGGATCTGTCAAAGCTGAAGCTGATACGGTCGCGTCAATCCACATGCCGCATTTACCGGCAAGGTAAAGCGCCATTGTTTCGTTGTAGCCATTGCTGGACACGCCTGGAGGACCACTTTCTTTCATCATGTCGACGAAGAACGTCAAAGCTTTCTTCCACTCTGGTGAATCAAACTGTGGCTTCCAGTTTTCATCAAACCAGCGTGCGCCGAATGCGTTGCCAAGTGCGCCTTGAACTGCACCACCCTCACCCCAGCCTGGCTTGCCACGCAAGCAAATGCCATAGATTTCTTTTTCTTTGTTGGTGATCTTGCTGGCAATCGCACGCACTTCATCCCATGTCGGCTTGTCTGGCATTTTCATGCCAGTGGCATCAACGAGATCCTTGCGATAGAAAATCATTGAGCTTTCGGCATAAAAAGGTGCAGCCATCAACTTACCATCAACTGACAATGCAGCAGCAATTGTCGGGATCAAATCAGCTGGATCATCAACACCGGTGATTGGGTTCAACCAGCCTTTTTTGCCCCAGATTGGAACTTCATAAGTGCCGATTGTGAGAACGTCGAATTGGCCGCCTTTGGCAGCAATGTCGGTTGTTACTTTTTCACGAAGAACGTTTTCTTCGAGAGTTACCCATTCCAGAGAAATGTCTGGATTTGCTGCGGTAAAGTCAGCAGTCAAACCCTGCATACGGATCATGTCGCCGTTGTTAACGGTGGCTATGGTCAATTTCGTTTCAGCAATGGCGGTTGTGGCCAAGGCTGCAAATGCAAAGGCGCTCAAAACGCCAGTTACAACAGCTTTCATTAAAATCCTCCCATGTAGTCTTCTGGGCATTTGCCCATGAAGCGGGTGGAAATCACTACGCATATAGCTAAAAGTCAAGACAGATTCGTCGCTGCGATGCAGCATGAGGCTTGAAAATCTACCTTATCTTATTGGTATTAAAGATAAATAAAGCAATTGAGCTTTTGCACTTTTTTAGGGCAAACGCTCAGAAAATTTCAGATTAAAAGAGATTTTGCCATGGACTCATTGGTAATCAGGCCATTGATGAGCTTGCCGACCAGAGCCCCTTTGATTGCCTGAAGGCGTGGTGGGGCCATGGCAATTCCGATGACGCGGCGGCTTGCGGGCTGGTCTAAGGGCACGCTGACCACACGGTCATTGGTGAAGCCTTCAATCAACTTTCCTCTGGCATCATAGGCCCAGCCAATAATTTCGCCCACTGCTCCGGCCTTTACCAGAGCCCGCATTTCATCAGGTTTCACGAAGCCATCTCGAACCAAGGCTGCATCGTCGCCGACTGTGCCGATGCCAACAAATGCGACATCAGCTTGGCGCGCGAGTTCAACTACATTGCGAACAGGTTTTTGCGCAAGCAGCAATGATTTGTCTTGCACTGTAGTTGCTACAACCGGTAGCGGCATCGGATAATGCGGGGCCTTCACGACATCGGCAACGCGGCTCACCACATCATAAAGCGATGCCGAACCATCGGATGCGATGTTGCCGACCAGAGATACGATTTTGTGTTGCGGGCATTCCATGGGTGTGAGCTGATCGACCATAGCACGCAGCATGCGGCCAGTGCCCATGGCGACGATGACTGGATGTTGCGACACGATATATTTTTCAAGTTCAGCGGCACCAGCTTGGGCTACACCCAATGAAATTGAATCTGATTCAGGATCGCTTGGCACCACTTCGCAGAAATCAATTTGATATTTTTCTTTCATGCGTTCTGAGAGCTGCAAACAGTTTGCAATCGGGTGGTCGAGTCTTACCTTAATCAGCTTCTCAGAAATTGAGAGCGACACCAAGCGCTGAGCGGTTTGACGAGAGACGCCAAGTTTGCGGGCAATTTCATCTTGGGTGTTGCCGGCAATGTAATAAAGCCAACCGGCTCTGGCTGCCTCGTCTAACCGCGAGTTTTCTTGTGCAATGTTACGCACCATTTGGGCTTAGGCCTTCGCTTGGCGCCGCAACTGCGGGGCACCGTCAAAAAAATCTGTCATACGCGCAAATCGCCGATCTACCAAGGCTGGCGCTGGAACCTTCTCATAGCCATGGTTAAAATGCACACCTCCGGTGAATTGCCAGGTTGTCATTCCAGCCGCTGTTGCTGCCATCACACCCGTGGTGCTATCTTCAATCACCAAACATTCTGACGGGGCAACATTCATAATTTTTGCGGCATGAAAGAAAATGTCGGGCGCAGGTTTGCCGTGCTTTACCATGGTAGTTGTAAATATCCGATTTTCAAATCGCGGTGCCAGTCCGGCTATTTCCAAGGAACGATTAACGCGCGTAGGGCTGCTGCCGGACGCTAGGCAATAGGGCACTTTCAAATCATTAAGCACCTCTTCAATGCCGGGCATGGCCTGCAAGCTGCCATTAAAACTTGCGAGTAATCTGTTGCGATAATCTTGTTCAAAAGTTTCCGGCACATTGGTGCCGTGTTGCCTTGCGTAGTTTGAGGCAACCGTTGCAAAGCTGTGGCCGACAAAATTGGAATATACAAAAGGTAAATCCAACGAGATGCCAATTTCTGAAAACACGTCGATCAAAACGGTGGCGCTGAGATATTCACTATCTACCAACACACCATCACAATCGAAAATGACTAAAGATATTTTTGGCAATGCAAAACCCAAACACTAGCTCTCGAAACGTAATACAGAACGGCAGTAAATGCCAGATTGCTTCAAAAAAAGCTTTGTGGTGGCTACAAGCTTTGTTATCGATAAGCAAATGGGAGACGAACAAATGTTTTATGGGCAACCAGAAGGCACCGGTTATGAGGTTCTTGATCCTCGGTTCAACACCTGCCTGATTGGGCATGCGCGGGTGGAACGGTTATGGACCGGTTGCCGCTGGGCAGAAGGACCCGCTTGGTTCGGTGGCGGGCGCTATCTGGTGTGGTCGGATATTCCCAATAACCGGATGCTGCGCTTTGACGAAACCGACGCAAGCGTTTCGGTGTTTCGCACTGGTTCAAACTATTCAAATGGCAATAGTGTAGATCGGCAAGGCCGCTTGGTCACTTGCGAACATCATGGCAGGCGGGTTTCGCGCACCGAACATGACGGCACAGTGGTTTCATTAGCTTCGCATTTTAATGGTAAACGATTAAACTCGCCCAATGACCTGTGCGTGAAATCTGATGGTTCGATTTGGTTTACAGATCCGTTTTATGGCTTGGTGGTTGATTATGAAGGCGAGAAGGCAGAGATGGAGCAAGATGGCTGCCATGTTTACCGCATCGATGGCGTGAGCCGCGAACTCACGCGCGTGGCCACAGATTTTGATAAGCCCAATGGCATTGCGTTTTCGCCTGATGAAAAGTTCCTGTACATCGCTGATACTGGCGTTAGCCATAACCCGAAGGGGCCAAAGCATATTCGCCGCTTAGAGTTGCGTGCTGATGGCAAGGCGATTTCCAAGTCAAATGTTTTCGCTGATTGTACTGCCGGGTTGTTCGATGGATTCCGCTTTGACAGCGATGGCCGCTTGTGGACCAGCGCTGCCGACGGGGTGAATTGCTTTGATCCCGATGGCACTCTCATCGGAAAGATTAAAATTCCGGAGCTGGTTTCAAATGTGTGCTTCGGCAGTGCGAAGCTTAATCGCTTATTTATCTGTGGAACAACATCGCTCTATTCAGTGTTCTTGGGAATTAAAGGTGTGAAAACTTATTAGAATTTTTTCTTTGCATTAAAATTGGCGATGCCTTTTTTGAGTTCTTGACTGTGCGCAACCGCAACTCCAGCCAATGATTCCAGTGCTCGTTCTGCATCCTCGCCATCAGCTGCATTGATCATCATTTTAGCGGCAGACGTTGCGTAGCCGCTACGCGCTATGATCATTTGCGCAAATTCATGTGCGACTTTGAGACTTTCGCCTTTGGCCGCGATGCGGTCCAGTAAACCTTCATGTAGCCCCTGCTGCGCAGTCAGAACTTCACCAAGCAATGCCATGCGGCGAATGATTTGTGAGCCAAAGCGTTTGACCGAGCGCTGCGTGCCCGACCAGCCAGGAATAATGCCAAGGCCAGTTTCGGGGAGGCCGATTTTTATGTGCTCTTCGCCAATGCGAAAATCAGCGCAAGTTGCAACTTCAAAGCCACCACCTAAGATATGACCATTGAGGGCAGCAATGAGTGGCTGACGCAATCTCGTGAGCGCATCAAAAGCGCGGTGGCCGATGCGCACCCATTGCAAGCCGAAATCTTCGGCACTTTGCGCGGACCATGCTGCAATGTCGCCTCCAGCGCAAAAGGCTTTTTCGCCCTCGCCGGTGATGATGGCAACGCGGAGATTTTGATTTGCGTCGATTAAATGTGCGGTGCGCTCAAGTGCTTTGATCATCGCGAAATCAAGCGCGTTGAGTTTTTCTGGCCTTGCGATTGTGATTATCGCCACCTGATTTTCGACGCTTAGTTTTATGCGCGCATCGCCCGTATCAAGCATGAAGTTTCAATCCTAATGTGGCTGCATTAAACAGGTTTGCATCCATGGTTTTCAATTTTGGTGAAATGATCAATGGAATTTCTGATTGATCAATGATGTTGGCTTGTAACTCTACGCCAGGCGCAATTTCTGTAAGCACGATGCCTTCTTGTGTGAGCTGCAAAACGGCGCGTTCTGTTACATATGTCACATCTTGATTTTGCATAACTCCGCGGCGGCCGGAGAAGGTAATTTGCTCGCAAGCCTTCACCAGTTTTTTGATCTTGCCTTCTTGCGCAATGCGAAGCTTGCCAGCAACTACAGCCAATTTGGCACCGGCATTATAGAACCCACTGAACACAATTTTTTTGGCGCGCGCCGTGATATCCACAAATCCCCCCGCACCCGCCGTCACATGTGGGCGTGCGCCAAGACGATGAACATTGACGCTGCCCTGCTGATCAATTTGTAGAAACGAAAGCAGCGCACAATCAAATCCACCAGCTTGAAAATAAGTGAACTGGTGAGGGCTTGGCACGATGGCTTCCGCGTTAGAAGAGCAACCGAATTGGAATTCCAGAAGTGGAATTCCGCCTACTGCTCCCTGTTCGATCATCCAAGTCACTTGGCCGTGCAGCCCTTCTTCCAGCATGATGCGCGGCACATTTGCTGAAACGCCAAAACCTAAGTTCACAGCCCAGTCGGTTTTTAGTTCTTGTGTCACTCGCCGCGCAATCACTTTGCCAGTGCCAAATTCCATAAATGCAAAACTGTCGAGGGCTTTGTGCTCTTCGCCGCTGATGGCCGGATCATAAGGCGTTTGCGTGGTTTGCCACTGGTCGGGCGCTTCGACGATAAAATCAATCAGAATGCCGGGGATGCGCACATCATGGGTTTTGATCGATTCATTCGGCACGATGCGTTTCACCTGCGCAATAACAATGCCGCCATTGTTATGTGCTGCCATGGCCACTTCCATGCCACCCAAATAAGCGCCTTCCTGTTCGAAGCTAAGATTGCCGCGATGATCTGATGAGGTGGCTCTGATGATGCCCACATGCGGTTTGATGGCGGGAAAAAAAAGTTGCTCTTCGCCTTCGAATATAATTTTTTTCACAATGGGGGCAGCAGCAGCGCGTGCATTCATAGCGCAGCCTTGGTGGTCAGGATCAACAAATGTGTCGAGGCCAACCTTGGTGAGAACGCCAGGGCGCTTGGCTGAGGCTTCGCGCAACATATCAAACACTATGCCCGAAGGTACATTATAAGCGGGGATTTCATTGGCGATGACGCGCTGCCAGATCATCGGCGGTTCAGCAGATGACGGGCCAGATGGATATGAGCCTGCAATGATGCGAGCGATTTGACCTTTATTGGCAGCGATGTGCTCAATGCCCTTCACACCATAAAAATCACCTGCAGCTATGGGGTGTATCATCGTAAGGGCGCGTGGGTGTTGTTCAATTGCAAAACGCTCACCCAATGCCTTCAACACAGCATCGGGGCAGCAGAGGCCTGACGATGAGTTAACCGCAACAACAGCATTGTCGGCAATATGTTTGACGGCTTCGGCGGCGGAGACAATTTTAGGCATCAGCGATTTCCACGAATGAGATCGGCGGCTTTTTCAGCCATGGCGATGGTTGGGGCATTGGTATTGGAGGAGACCACTCGCGGCATGGTGGAACTATCACAAATGCGCAAATGTTCGATGCCATGCACGCGCATGGAAGGATCCACAACGGCCATATCATCCACGCCCATTTTGCAGGTGCCCACAGGATGATAAGATGAGCGCGCAGTGGCGCGAGACAGCTCAATGTAATCCTGTTTAGTTTTACATTTCTCGCCCGGCAGGTGTTCGGCACTGACGTAGCGCTGCATGGATTTGGTGCGGCCCACTGCTTGTGAGATTTTAATCGCCTCAATGTGTCGTTCTAAATCATAAGGCTCAGCGAATGAGTTTGGATCGACAATGGGCGCATCGCTGACATTGTTGGATCGCAACGTCACAGAACCTCGCGATCGCGGGCGGGTGAAATAGGAGTTGCATGACGCGCCATTGCCTCCCGGTAATGTGTCACCGGCTTTTTCGACGCCTGCACCTGCCACAAAATGGAATTGCAAATCAGGTGTTTTCTCTTTGCGATTGCCCCACCAAAAGGCTCCGGCTTCAACGATGTTGGAGGCTATTGGGCCGGTTTTAAAAAGCGTATACTGCAAGCCAGCCCATAGCATCCAATGGGGTTTTTTATATTTGTCATAGGCATGGGCTCCATTCAAAATCCAAGCAACATCGGTTGAAAAATGATCGTGAAAATTCTGACCAACACCTTTGAGATCGTGCACCACTTTCACATCGCGCTCTTGCAAATGTGCAGCCGCGCCAATGCCAGAAAGCATCATGAGTTTGGGTGAGCCTATGGCCCCCGCAGTCAAAATCACTTCGCTGGATGCGACGAGTGTGATAACGCGGCCATTTTCTAAAATCTCGACGCCGGTGGCTTTGCCTTTATTGATCACGATGCGCAGCACTGTGATGCCAGTTCGCAATTCTAAATTTTTGCGCTTTAACGCTGGCTTCAAATAGCCAACAGCCGCGCTGCACCGTTTTCCGTTTCTGGTGGTTGTTTGATATAGGCCTGTGCCTTCCTGTTTTCCGGAATTGAAATCTGGATTATAAGGCATGCCGAATTCCATGCAGCCCTGCACATAAGCGAGAGACATTTTATTGGGGGCGCCGTTATCTGACACTCCCAATGGCCCATCAATGCCGTGGTCTGGCCCGCCCAAACGCGCGTTGCCTTCAGACTTTACGAAATAAGGTTGTAAGTCTTTCGCACTCCAGCCTTTGCAGCCCAGTTCATCGGCCCAGCCATCATAATCTTCGGCGCAGCCACGCGTAAAAACTTCGGCATTGATGGAGGAGCCGCCACCCAAAACCCGGGCCTGCGGATATAGAGTTATGCGATTGTTGGCGTGTTTCAGAGGTGCCGTTTCATAGCCCCAGGTTAATGGGCCTCCAGTCATTTTGAAAAAGCCAACTGGCATGTGAATATAGGGGTTGGTATCGCGCGGGCCTGCTTCCAGAATCAAGATTTTCGCATCTGGCATTTCAGATAGCCGTGCTGCCAATACACAACCGGCTGAACCGCCACCAATGATAATGTAATCATACATGCTCTTGCACTCGCAATTGAATTGGCCTAATCATAAATAACTATCTAGTTATTTCAAGAGGTCATTTGTGGCTCTGGCAATAAAAAAATTCCGCGACCCTGAAGAAACCCAGCGCCGGATTATGGCGGCTGCGAAGGTGGAATTTGCCAAATATGGGCTGGGTGGCGCAAGGGTTGATGTGATTGCAGCGCGCGCCAAAGCGAATAAACGCATGATGTATCACTATTTTGGCAACAAGGAAAAACTGTTCCAGCTGGTGCTGGAAAATGCTTATGCTGCATTTCGTGAAGCCGAGGCTGCCCTTGCATTAGACGCCGAAGAACCAATTTCAGCTTTACGAAAATTGGTCATGTTCAATTGGAATTATTTTCTGGCGAACCCAGAATTCATCACGCTGGTCAATTCAGAAAATTTGCACAAAGCGCGGCACATCAAAAATTCAAAACGCATGACAGAAATGTCGCGTCCATTTGTGGGGCGCATGGCCGCACTTTTGATACGTGGGATAAATGCCGGATTATTCCGCAAGGATTTAGATGAAGTTCAAGTGACCATCACAATCGCCTCGGTTGCTTATTATTATCTCACCAACCGCTTCACTGCGGCAATCGTGTTTGAGCGTGACATGATGACGGCTGAAGCGTTGCAAGCTCGTCTTGCCTTCAACACTGAAAGCATTTTGCGCATTGTGTGCACACCAGAGACGCTGCGAAAGATGGAGACATGATATGAGAGGTGTGGCCCTGATTACTGGCGGACGGCGTGGCATTGGCAAGGCCATTGCGCTGGCGCTGGCCCGTGATGGTTTTGATATTGTGATCAATGACATGGCTCCCTCGCCGGAACTTGACGCAGTGGTGGCGGAGGTTAAAGGGCTGGGGCGCAAGTGTGGCGTTGCGCTTGGAGACATTTCGCGCGTAGATTTGCATGATACCATATTAGACGAAGCCGAAAAAATTGGCCCCCTGACAGCGCTGGTGAATAATGCGGGTGTATCAGTGCTCAATCGCGGCGATCTTATGGATGTGACAATTGATAGTTATGATCTCTGCAATGATGTGAATACGCGTGGCACATTCTTTATGAGCCAGGCTTTTGCCAAGCGTTTGCTGGCGCGCGAACGCAGCACTGTTCATCATAGTATCATCAATATTTCGTCGGCGAATGCCGTAGCTGTGTCGATTGCGCGAGGTGAATATTGCGTGTCGAAGGCTGCGGTTTCCATGGTCACCAAATTATTCGCTGCTCGCCTCGCAAATGAAGGCATTGGTGTTTATGAAATTCGCCCCGGCTTTATTGACACAGACATGGTGCGGCCAGTTAAGGCAAAATATGATAAGTTGATTGGTGATGGGTTGACCGCGATGAGCCGCTTTGGCCAGCCGGAAGATGTGGCGCGGGTTGCATCAACCATGGCGCTTGGGCTGCTGCCTTACACGGTGGGTGAGGCCATTGCTGTTGATGGTGGTTTGTTGACGGTGCGGTATTAAATGAAAATTTCACTTCCAAATGCGCATGGGAAAATGGCCACTTATAAACTGGCAGGCGAGCCCATTGTGGCGCGTAAACCAAAATCGCCTTTTAGCCGCATAGCTTTTGCGGCGGCGCATGTGGTGGCTGATCCACTTTCCGAAGGCGCCATCGACTGGAAGGGCACACTGGCTTTTCGTCGCCATTTGCTAGGCTTGGGTTTTGGCATTGCTGAAGCTATGGACACTGCACAACGCGGCATGGGGCTTTCATGGCCCGATGCTTTAGAATTGGTGAAGCGCTCGTTAGATGACGCTGGCGAAAATGCGGCACGAATTTATTCGGGCTGTGGCACAGATCATATCGCTGGAGCGGCATCAATTGATGATGTGATAGCAGCTTACCTCACGCAGTTGCATGCCATTCAAAAACTGGGCGGGCGAATTATTCTTATGGCCAGCCGCGCCTTGGTACGGGTTGCGAAATCTCCTGATGATTATGTGAGAGTTTATTCACGCGTTCTGAAAGAGGCAGACCATCCGGTGATTTTGCATTGGTTGGGCCCGATGTTTGATCCAGCTTTGCACGGCTATTGGGGCACAAATGATTTTCTACCGGGCATGAACACAGCACTTTGCGTGATCAATGAGAATATTTCCAAAGTCGATGGCATAAAAATTTCGCTGCTTGACGCCGATAAAGAAGTCATGATGCGCCGACACCTGCCACCATCTGTTAAAATGTATACCGGTGATGACTTTAATTATGCGGATTTAATTGCCGGCGATCAGAATGGTTATTCGCATGCGCTGCTTGGCATATTCGATGCAATTGCCCCTGCGGCTTGCGTGGCATTATCTGCTCTGGCGAAAGATGATCACAAAACTTTTCAGGCGGTGTTGGCACCCACAGTGCCATTGTCGCGTTTGATTTTCCAAGCCCCTACGCAATTTTACAAGACTGGAATTGTGTTTTTGGCTTGGCTCAATGGCCATCAAAATCATTTCACTATGATTAGTGGCGCGCAATCTGGCCGCTCGTTGTTGCATTTTGCTGACGTGTTTCGTTTGGCGGATCAAGCAAACTTACTGCGCAAACCGGATCTGGCAATTCAACGCATGAAGCAACTTATGACAATTTATGGTGTGTGATGCGCGAGCTTTCTGGACATCTTGAATTATGCGCAGTCAACACAGCGACATTTGGCTTTCAAGCACCCATTGCTGAAACCATCGACGCTATTGCGCGGGCAGGCTTTGGCGGCATAGCGCCGTGGCGGCGTGAAGTTGAAGGGCAAGATGTTCGCGCTATCGGTAAGCGCATTCGTGATGCCGGGTTGATAGTCACCGGCTATTGCCGCAGCACTTATATTCCGTCACTCACGCGCGCCGAATTTGAAAATAGCATGCGCGATAATTTTCGTGCACTCGATGATGCGGCCGAACTCGGTGCGAATTCATTTATGATTGTCAGCGGCACTTTGCCTTCTGACTTGGTTTCGGCACGGGCCCAAGTGGCCGAGGGCGTGGCGGTGTTATGTGATTATGCCAAACCTTTGGGTGTGAATATTGCGGTTGAGCCGTTGCATCCAGCTTATGCGCTGGATCGCAGTTGCATCAATCTCTTGTCGCAGGGCCTCGATTTATGCGCCGCGATTGGTGCGAGCAATCTTGGTGTTTGCATTGATGCTTATCATACTTGGTGGGACCCAAACTTGGCGCGCGATGTGGCGCGGGCTGGCACTGAAAAGCGCATTCTCGGATTTCATGTGAGCGACTGGCTTAACCCAACCACAGATATTCTCAATGATCGCGGCATGATGGGTGATGGCGTGATTGATCTAAAGATGATCCGTGGACTGATCGAAACAGCCGGATATGATGGGTTGGTTGAAGCTGAATTGTTTTCAACCGACAATTGGTGGAAGCGGCCAATTGAAGAGACACTGCAGGTGCTGACGGAAAGGTTTTCGACGGTCGTCTAACTCGTCGGATCCCATCTTCCGCTCATCCAGCTTGGATTGATGGTGCGCCCAGTGGCTGTGCCGATTGCTGAGATAGCTTTCATATCGATGGGCGATAAATCGATTTCCAAAGCGCGCAAATTTGAAGCTGCATTTTCTTTTTTTGTGGTCATCGGAATGGCAACCACGCCTTGCTGGGTGATCCAGCGCAAAACAATTTCGGATACCGGGCGATTTAAACGCGTTGAGATATCTTGAATAATTTGCACCTTCAGGGCAGCACCGCGCGCAATTGGGCTGTAAGCTTCAAGCACAACTCCCAACTCAGTGGCAACGCCCAACACCTTAGATTGATCAAGCAAGGGATGGAATTCAACTTGATTGCAGATGATTTTGCCATTCGTATAGGCGTGAGCGTGACGCAGCATTTTGGTTGAAAAATTACTGACGCCTATTTGTTTGGTGCGGCCATTTTCAAGTTCGACCATCAGTCGATCGAGTGCACCATCCAGTTCGCTATCTTCGGGTGGCCAGTGGATGAGCAGAAGATCGACAGGCCCGCCGAGGTCATCAATTGATTGCGCAGTGGTCTTGGCAAAGCGTTGCGCGCTGATGTTGCCGGGGTCTACTTTTGTCACAATGTAAAGGTCTGCGCGCTTCACGCCGCAATCTTTAATCGCGCGACCCACGCCTGCTTCATTGCCATACATTTGTGCTGTATCGATGTGGCGGTAACCTAAATCAATGGCCATTCGCACGGCGTTGTAAACATCATCGCCCAGCAGTGGATATGTGCCAAGGCCGAGTTGGGGAATGCCATTGAATTTTTTCATCTGCTATTCCTGATCATATCAGCGGCTTTTTCCGCAATCATAATGGTGGGAGCGTTGGTGTTACCAGTGGTCAGGTTTGGCATAATTGAAGCATCACAAACTCGCAAGCCATCAAGGCCGCGAAGTTTTAAATCGGGAGTCACAACGGCCATCTCATCATGGCCCATACGGCAGGTGCCTGCAGGGTGATGATCGGTTTTAGCATTGGCGCAGGCATAATTAAAGAGTTCGTCATCGGTTTTTAGACCGCTGCCCGGCAGGTGTTCCCGCTTTATGAATGGTTTAAGTGCTGCTTGGTTCATGATCTCACGCGCAAGGCGCAAGCCACGCAGAGACATTTCCTTATCATAGGGATCAGACCAATAATTGGGGTCGATCAAGGGCGCATCATTTGGATTGTTTGATGCCAGCCGCACCGAGCCCCGCGAACGTGGGCGCATATAGGCGCTGTTTAATGTGGCGCCAGCATTTTTCATTTTGGCAACGCCTGCTTCAATGCCAGAGCCCAAACCAAAGTGAAACTGGATATCAGCAGAGCGCGCGTTTTCATCGCCATACCAGAAGCCGCCTTGGCTGAAGAGAGCTGATGCGGCTGGGCCAGTACGGTTAAGCAAATATTGCAAGCCCGCTAATGCGGCCCAATGCGGTCTAGCATATTTATCATAGGTGTGATCTCCGGTACATTCGCTGATCACGAAGAGATCCAAATGATCCTGCAGATTCTCGCCTAGGCCTGGAAGATGATGAGTTGTTTCAATGCCAACATCGCGCAGATGATCTGCAGGGCCAATGCCAGATTGCAGAAGGAGCTTTGGAGAACCAATGGCACCAGACGTTATGATCACTTCGCGGGCGGCGCGAATAATATCGCCATTCAATAAGGCTACACCAATTGCGCGGTTGTTTTCAACAATCACACGGTGAGTTTGCGTATCGCGGCGAATTGTGAGGTTGGAGCGATGTTGTGCAGGGTTCAAATATCCGGTCACAGTGGATGAGCGCCGCGCATTTTTTTGGGTGAGTTGATAATAGCCAATGCCATCTTGCGAGGGGCCGTTGAAATCATCATTGCGTGGAATACCGGTTTGTTCGGCTGCTGCAAAAAAGGCTTCGCAAATGGGAAGTGAACTTCGCGGGTAAGAAACGCTAAGCGGCCCGCCTGCGCCATGGAAATGATCGGCACCGCGCTCAAAATCTTCGGCACGTTTAAAATAGGGCAGCACGTCGTCATAGGACCAGCCTTCGCAACCCCTCTGGCGCCATTCATCAAAGTCCAGCCTACAGCCACGGTTATAAAGTTGAGCATTGATGGATGAGCCACCGCCTATTACTTTGGCTTGGGTGAAGCGCAGCACGCGGCCTTGCATGTGCTTTTGCGGCGTGGTGTGCCACCCCCAACTGGCAATGCCTTTGGTCATTTTGGCAAAGCCTGCGGGCCAGTGAAACAGGAAATTGCGATCAGAGCCACCGGCTTCGAGGAGGAGAACTTTGATATCTGTTTGTTCTGAAAGCCGCGCAGCAAGAACGCAACCAGCGGAACCGCCACCGACGATGATGTAATCAAAAATCATCGTTGGAGTATATCAAAAAAATTGGAGAGTTAAAGAACTATTTAGTTACTTATTGGTCCCTGCCCACGGGCCGTGATGTGCGCCCTCTTCGCCGATACGTTCAAATCCATGGGCGCCGAAGAAATCGCGCTGGGCTTGGATGAGATTGGCGGTGCCACGGCTTTGGCGGTAAGTATCGAAATAGTTGAGGGCGTTGGATAAAGCTGGCGTGGGTGCGCCTGCTAAAGCGGCTTGAGCGATGACAGAGCGCAGGGCCCCATGACTGCCCTTCATCATTTGCATAAAGGCAGGCACCATGAGCAAATTGCCTTTGCCTTTTGATTTCACAAAAGCTTGCGTGATCAAACCTAAAAATTGTGAGCGGATGATGCAACCTTCGCGCCAGATTTTGGCGATGGTTCCGAGCGGCAAGTTCCATCTGAAATCAGCAGAAGCATGTTCCATCACTGCGAAGCCTTGGGCATAGGCAGCGATTTTTCCAGCATAGAGCGCTGCTTCCAGCTGCTTCACAAACGCGGCACGTGATTTTGGGTTGATTTTCTTTTTGGCGATCTTGTAGGCTTTTTCGGCGGCAACGCGATCCAGTTTCATTGAAGATAACACGCGCGCATCAACTGCGGCTTCGATGGTGGAGGCAGAGACACCCATGGTTTGGGCTTCAATCACGGCCCACTTGCCGGTGCCCTTTTGGCCAGCACGATCCAAGATCACATCGACGATGGGCTTTCTGGCCTTGGCATCAATGACCGATAATACTTCAGCAGTGATTTCGATGAGATAGGAGTTCAAGCGGCCTTCATTCCACTTCTTAAATATGGCGGCAATTTCCGCAGCCTTCATGCCCAGTCCATCACGCATCAGGCCATAGATTTCTGAGATCATTTGCATATCGGCATATTCGATGCCGTTGTGAATGGTCTTCACAAAATGGCCTGCACCATTTTCACCCAACCAAGCAGAGCATGGCTCCTTTTTATGTTTGGCGGCGATGGCATCCAAGATTTTTGAGATGCGGTTATAGGATTCTTCCTTGCCACCCACCATGATGGCGGGGCCGTGGCGGGCACCTTCTTCACCGCCGGAAATTCCCATGCCGATATAGGTGAGGCCAGAATCTTCCAACTCTTTGAAGCGGCGCATGGTGTCGCGAAAATTGGCATTGCCAGAGTCGATAATAATATCGTGCTTGGAAAGTCTTTCGCGCAGCAAGCGAATTTCATTGTCAACCGGATCACCCGCTTTAATTAGAATAATAACTGGGCGCGGGGGGCGAATGGCGGCGACCAGTTCATCGAGATTATCGCAAGCGATGAGGTTTTCAGCAAGCTTGCCGGCATTGTTCACAAACTTATGGGTCACATCACGGGTGCGATTGTAGACAGCGACTTTGAAGCCCTTCTCAGCAATGTTCAACGCCAAGTTAGAGCCCATAACGCCCAGACCAATTAAACCAATTTCCGCTTGTGACATTTGTGATTTTCCCAAAAATGAGTGCGCTGTGGTTTGCCACATCGCACGCCATTAGAGCAATGGCAGATTACATTTTGCCCCAGATTTTCTTGTATTGGTTTTGATAACCGTTCCCAGGATCAAAACCATTCACGATAATGCCATTTGGTTTCAGCGCCAGAGCCTGACCAAATGCAGCAGTGCAACCATCACCTGAACCAGCGCCTTCGTGCTCTAGCGCGTCGGATGGTCTGACGGAATCGAGGGCTATTCCATGCCGTCTCGTTTTACACCAATGTGATAAAGTTCTTTCACTTCACGTTCCACGATCATGTTGACCAAGGCCGCCGGTGTTATCGATTTAACAGCCACGTTGCCCACAAGGCTGCTAGCGCGCAAAACCGCAACACAGTCTGATCGGTGTCAAGGTGTGAAGTTTTACTCAACCGCTTCACACACAGCCGATAGTTTATTGCCATCAGGATCGCGCACGTAGCAGGAATAAAAACTCGCATGATAGGGGCGAAGGCCTGGGCTGCCTTCATCGATGCCGCCTGATTTCAGGGCCGCTTCATAAAACGCATCCACGCAGCCACGGGTTTTGGCCTTCAGTGCAATCATGGTGCCATTGCCCCAAGTGGCGGGGAGTTTGAGCAAGGGCTTTAAAACCCACAGTCTGCACTCACTCGGCACCGTGCTATCGTCAGGGTATCTATAGCCCAATTCATTTTCAGAATGGACATTGCAAACAAGTCCCAATGAACCGAGTGCCGCATCATAAAATATCTTGCTGCGCGCAATGTCGTTGCTGCCAAAGGTTACGTAAAGAAGCATTTTTGCAAACTCCAGTTTATTGTGTGAGCAACCACGTTTTTGCGCGCTCAGCCAGCTCAGTCACAGGCAACGTAATATCCAATCGCAATGCTCGCTCATCAGGTGCGGGCATTTGCAATGTTGCCAATTGACTGTCTAATAAAGACGCAGGCATGAAGTGGCCCGTCCTTGCGCCGATGCGGCTCTCCAGCAACTCGCGGCTACCGTGGAGATAAATGAAATAGACTGGGCGCTGGGCTGCTTTGGTTATGGCTTCGCGGTAGACGCGCTTTAGTGCCGAGCACGAAGCCACGGCCGCCTCACGGCCTGCTAGACTTTCGCCAATAGCTTTCAGCCATGGCCAGCGATCTTCATCGGTCAATGGATTTCCCGCCGACATTTTAGAAACGTTGGTTACCGGATGAAGTCTATCGCCTTCAATGAAATGTGCGTTAAGTTTTTCTGCCAACAACTCGCCAACAGATGTTTTGCCGCAAGAGGCAACGCCCATCACCACGGCGGCCCCTTTAAAGGACACTGGTAATTCCGCCATCGATATAAAGTATATGCCCATTGATGAAGGACGACGCATCAGACGCCAGGAATATGGCTGCGCCGGCTAATTCTTCAACGTTGCCCCAGCGACCCGCTGGGGTGCGCTTTTCCAGCCAGCTTGAGAATTCAGGATTATCAACCAAAGCTTGATTGAGGGGCGTTTTGAAATAGCCGGGACCAATGGCATTTATCTGAATGTTGTGTTTGGCCCAATCAGCACACATGCCTTTGGTGAGCATTTTTACGGCACCCTTGCTGGCCATGTAAGGGGCAATCGCGGGCCGGCCTAAAAGATGCGTTAACCTTCGCGCGATAATGTTGCCGCATGAGACGCCGCAAGAACCAGCCGGAGACGATCGAGGGCCCGCCCGAAGGGGAGGCGATCGAAGCACGCGAGGC
>JANOUE010000078.1:0-35211 GCA_031416755.1 Hyphomicrobiales bacterium | reverse complement strand
CGGCCATGGCTTTGGCTTCTTCACGCGTCATCCGTTCGAGAGCACCGGTGAACACCACGGTTTTGCCTGACACTGGCGACGACGTTGATCTGCTTGCAAGCGCAGTAATATCCAGTTCGTTCATAAGCAGGCCAACCACTTCTCGATTATGCGGCTCACCAAAGAACTGTACAATCGCACTGGCAACTACTTTACCTATTCCCTCGTGTCCCTCAAGTTCAACGATTGCATCGGCGGAAGAGGCGAATGCCACAGTCATATGCAGCCAGAAATTATCGAAATTTTCATAGGAACGGGCAAGCACACGAGCGGTAGTTTCACCAACGTGTCGAATACCGAGCGCGAATATGAATTTGTCGAGTGAAATCTTTCGGCGAGCATCGATAGAACGAAAGAGATTTCTGGCGCTCGACTCGCCCCAACCTTCCCTGTCTTTGAGCTTTTTGAGTGACTGGTTGTCTCGCTGTTCCAACGTGAATATGTCGTGGGGCGAACTTATCAAACCTTCATTGTAAAATTCCGCAATGATCTTGTCGCCCATTCCCTCAATGTCGAATGCATTCCGCGAAACAAAGTGTTTTAAGCGCTCAATCCTTTGCGCAGGGCAAATGAGACCACCTGTGCATCGGCGTACCACATCCAGCCTGCCATTTTCGTTAACTTCTCGCTCTGCAAAGCTGTCGCATACCGGACACCTATCTACCATCTGATAGGGCTGGGAATCCGCCGACCGCTTCTCGGCAACCACGCTCACGATCTGCGGGATCACATCACCTGCCCGTTGCAAAATAACCGTATCACCAATGCGCACATCTTTGCGCGCAATCTCATCTTCATTGTGCAGCGTAGCGTTAGACACAACTACCCCACCTACGGTGACAGGCTTGAGCCGCGCCACTGGTGTGAGTGCTCCCGTGCGCCCCACCTGAATCTCGATGGCTTCTAAAATCGTCGTCGCCTGTTCTGCAGAAAATTTATGCGCAATGGCCCAGCGCGGGGAACGCGAAACGAATCCCAAGCGGCTCTGCAAGGCCAAGTCATTCACCTTGTAGACCACACCGTCAATATCATAGCCCAGCGTGGCGCGCTGCGCTTCAATCAAGCGATATTGCGCCAGCAACGCATCTGCTGAGTGACAGAGCACCATAAGTGGATTAATCGGCAAACCCCACGCGCTGAACGCCTGCACAACCTCATATTGCGTCAGCGCCGGAAGCTGCGGCGCCTCGCCCCAAGCATAGGCAAAAAACCGCAAAGGCCGTGTTGCCGTAACTGAAGCATCAAGTTGACGAAGTGACCCTGCCGCAGCATTGCGCGGGTTGGCAAAAACATTCTCACCCTGTTGAATCTGTTTCTCATTTAATGCTGCGAAGTCATTGGAAGACATATATATTTCACCTCGCACTTCAAATAAATCTGGCGCAGATTCTGTCAGAACTTGCGGAATATCCTTCACATAAGCCACATTGGCCGTAACATTCTCGCCCTCAGCCCCGTCACCGCGCGTGGCCGCTTGCACCAGTTTCCGATTTTCATAACGCAACGAAAGTGAAAGCCCGTCAATTTTTGGCTCTGCTGTAACAGCAATGGAAACCTCATCACTCAAATTCAAGAACCGCCGCACGCGACCTAAAAACTCATGCACATCTTCATCGGCAAAAGCATTGGCGAGCGAGAGCATGGGTACGCGGTGCGCCACCTTACCAAATTTTTCCAAAGGCGCCGCCCCCACTTTTTTCGAAGGCGAATTGGCTTTTCCTAAAGTTGGATATAGCACTTCCAGTTCCAAAATGCGCAACCGCAACTTATCATAGTCCGCATCAGAAATCCTTGGCGCATCAGCTTGATGATATGCCACATCATGGGCAGCAATTTCCTCTGCTAACCTCGCATGTTCTAACGCAGCGTCCTTGCGGCTCATCCCTGCCCCGCCAATAATTCATCAGCCTGTGCCCGCGCCGCATCCGTCACTGAAGCGCCAGACAGCATACGCGCAATTTCTTCACGGCGACTTTGCGCAGATAATGGCTGAACCCGCGTCACCATGCGCTTGCCTTTCACATCTTCCATTTTTGAAATCAACAAATGCTGTGCAGCCCGCGCTGCCACTTGTGGCGAATGCGTAACGGCAATCACCTGCAAACCGTCGGCCAAGCGGCGCAAACGATGACCAATGGCATCGGCAACAGCACCGCCAACCCCGGTGTCAATTTCATCGAAAATCAAAACCGGCGCTGAACCTTTGGCTGCCAGAATAACTTTAAGAGCCAGCATAAACCGCGCCAATTCACCGCCAGATGCCACTTTCATCAAGGGCTGCAAAGACGTTCCCGGATTGGCTGCCACCACAAATTCCACGCGGTCAATGCCGAAAGAATTAGGCTTCGCAACATCCACCTGCACATCGGTTTCAAATCGCGCCCGTTCCAATTTCAAGGCAGGAAGTTCAGCGGCCACAGCTTTATCCAAACCCTTCGCCGTCTTGCGCCGCGCAGCAGAAAGGCCATCAGCGGCTTTTTCATAAATAGCTTTGGCCTCAGCATAGGCCATATCCAGCAGCTTCAGCTTGGCCCCGCCATCGCTTAACGACTGCAGCTCGGTTTCAAATTTGGCGCGAACCGCAGCCAGCTGATCAACTGTGCATTTAAATTTCCTGGCCGCCGCCCGCAAAGCAAACAAACGCTCTTCCGATTTTTCCAAATCCTTGGGATCAAAAGCAAATGTCTTGCGCGCTTCAAACATGGCGCGTTGGGCTTCTGTGAACTCCAAGATCACACGGTCAAGTGCCGCACACACCTGATCAAGCCTTCCACCCGCCCCTTCTTTACGCCGTTCTAATTTGCGCAAAGCCGCATGTAGCCTCGCCTCACCCGAACTATCGCCTGCCAAAGCATTTTCGGCATCGTCCAATGCAGCTACATATTGCTCAGACTGCATCATCAACTGGCGCCTTTCAGCAAGGTGATGTTCCTCGTCTGGCTCTGGTCCAAGCTCGGCCAATTCCGCTGCCGCATGTTCCAAATAGTCGCGCTCAGCCTCGGCCCGCGCCATCAGAGCCTTATGATCGTCCAATGCACCCCGCGCTAATACCATCGCCTGCCAATCAGAGCCCAGCTTCTCAACCTGCGTTTCAAGACCGCCAAAAGCATCCAGCAAGCGCCGGTGTGCGCCCACGTCTACCAACGCTCGGTCTGCATGTTGTCCATGAAGTTCCACCAATAAAGCGCTGATTTGACGCAATAAATTTAAACTGACTGGTTGCTCATTTATGGTCGCTCGGCTCGGTCCATCAGCGCTTTGAATGCGGCGAATAACAATCTCACCCTCGGCCTCAACGCCTTGCTCTTCCAAAAGTTGGAAGGCTAAATGACCAGCAGGCAAACTGAACGCGGCTGTAACACTGCCCTTGGTTTGTCCGCTGCGCACCAGCGAAGAGTCGCCGCGTGCGCCCAAGGCCAACCCCAGTGAATCCAGCAGAATCGATTTTCCAGCCCCGGTCTCGCCAGTCAGAATCGTCAGGCCGACATCAAGCGAAAGATCGAGTTTCTCGATTAATACAATATCACGAATGGAAAGAGCTGTGAGCATGGACTCACTATAGCAAAGGATTTTGGCCTCGCGCGAGGGGGAGAACAAAAAATAAACAAAAAATCAAAACCGCTTAAAAATCTTGCTGATCCAAGACGATTCATTCTCCACAGGTGCCTGCCCATTAGAGGCAACCAAGGTGTAAGCATCCTTATACCACCTGCTGCGTGGGAAGTTATGCCCCAGAACGGCAGCAGCCGTCTGCGCTTCGGAGTTAACACCCAGCGCCATATAACCTTCCGCAATGCGGTAAAGAGCTTCCGGCGTTTGCGACGAGGTTTGATAATTCGTTACAACATTTTTGAAACGGTTGATGGCCCCAAGATAAGAACCTTTCTTGAGGTAATAGCGCCCCACTTCCATTTCTTTTCCTGCCAAATGGTCTCGCGCCAATAAAGCCCGCTGTTGAGCGTCGCTGGCATATTTCGAATCTGGAAAGCGACGGGAAACTTCATCCAAGGCTTCCAGTGCACGCTGCGTTTGCGATTGATCGCGTGACACATCGGCAATTTGCTCATACTGCGAAAGCGCCACAAGATAATAGGCATAAGGCGTATCAACATGACCAGGATGCAAGCTGATAAAGCGCTGGCAGGCGTTAATCGAATCGCCATACTTATTCGATTGATAAAATGCAAAGCCTTGCATCAGCAGCGCCTTGGTGGCCCATTTCGAATAGGGGTGCAGGCGCTCAACTTCTGCAAATTTCTTGGCAGCGGCACGGTAAGAGCCGCTATTCAAGGCCGCAAGGCCAGCATTATAAAGCCCGGCAACAGCTTGATCGTCCGATTGATTAAGGTTTGGCGCTAACGCTGGTTTGGAATCCCCACCGCCGAAAATTTTTGAAAATATATTGCGGCTATATGACGGAGAATGGCCGACTGTTGCAAAAACAACAGTAGCCAAAATAACTCTAGTCAAAATTTTACTCACGCGCTGCGCCATAAATTCTTCAACACCTTCAACTTGCCCACTAGCCAATTCTGGCTAGGCTTGGAAGTGCTCTTTAGAAGCACGAAACCCGGCGGAAGTGTGACCGCCAGGCTCGCAACTTCACTTACCAACTCAATTGCAGGCTAATTTGCTTGTCTGCGCAAGAAAGCTGGAATGGCCAATTGGTCATCATCATAGCTGCTTTCTTCGGCAATAATTGGTTCTGGTGCTGGCATGCGGCGTTGGGCTTGCGGCTGAATTTTTGGTTCAGCGCGGCGCGCCTGCATTTGGCGTTGATCAGTTTTTGGCTCGTCCCGGCGGCCTAGCCCCACATCTGCTAGGCGCTCGAAAAGCCCTTTTTTTCGTTTATTGGAATGTTCAGCGATGCTTTCGATGCGACCTTGTTGGGCCGCAACTTGACGCTGTGCAATCAACGGGAATTTGTCGATAGAAGGAATGCGGTTTTGCGCCGGAGCAGCGATTTGATATTCCTCTTGGACATAGTCTTCGATCACTTCTTCCTGTTGAATTTCAGGAGCAGGTGTTGGCGAAGGTATCCGCGCAACCATGGGTGCAGGCTTCACAATCTTGACCGAAGCAGTCGGCGCTGGATTGTAAGACATTGAAGCTTCAAGGTCCGCAGCCTCTTCAGCACTATCATCTTTTTGCGCTCGCGCTTCAACAGCAAGCCCAGTGGCCACCACCGAAACCCGCATCGTGCCTTCAAGCGCATCATCAAATGTTGCCCCCAAAATAATATTAGCTTCTGGGTCCACTTCTTCGCGAATGCGCGTTGCTGCTTCATCCACTTCGTAAAGAGTAAGATCAGGCCCACCGCAAATTGAAATCAGAAGTCCGCGCGCACCGCGCATCGAGACATCATCAAGCAGAGGATTGTTGATAGCAGCTTCGGCAGCTTCAATCGCACGGCGCTCACCGGAAGCTTCGCCAGTGCCCATCATCGCTTTTCCCATTTCGCTCATAATGGCGCGAACGTCAGCGAAGTCTAAGTTGATCAAGCCTTCTTTGGTCATCAATTCTGTGATCGAAGCTACACCAGAATAGAGCACTTGATCAGCCATTGCGAAGGCCGCAGCAAACGTAGTTTTTTCATTGGCAACACGGAACAGGTTTTGGTTCGGAATAACGATGAGCGTATCAACATAGCGCGCCAATTCTTCGATGCCGCGCTCGGCCGTTGCTTGGCGGCGCGCCCCTTCAAAATGAAATGGCTTGGTGACGACACCAACCGTGAGAATGCCCATCTCTTTGGCAGCGCGCGCAATAACAGGCGCTGCACCGGTGCCAGTGCCACCGCCCATGCCTGCTGTGATGAAGGCCATGTGCGAGCCCGCGAGATGATCAACAATTTCTTGCAAAGCTTCTTCGGCAGCGGCAGCGCCAATTTGCGGCTGTGAGCCTGCGCCTAATCCTTGCGTCAAAGCTGTGCCCATTTGCACGCGGCGCTGGGCGGCATTTTGCAGCAACGCTTGCGCGTCGGTGTTGGCGACCACAAACTCAACACCATCGAGACGGCTCTCGATCATATTGTTAACGGCATTGCCACCCGCCCCGCCCACACCAAAAACGGTGATCCGTGGTTTGAGTTCTGAGAGATTTGGCACTGTGAGCTTGATTGTCATGTGGGTTACTTTCGGAAACGTTTACGCAAGCCTATCAATGTTACTCAAAGGCTAAGAATTGGTTAACAAACGCTAACCAAATTCGAAAACCTTGCAGCAAATGTGATTCATTTTGAATCAGATGAGTTTGAGTTGTTAAGCTTGGCCAATCACAAGCTGCAATCGTTAAAAATTACACGCGTTAAAATGCGTCCGCCAGCCATATACCAACTTTGCGCAAATATCCCATCTGCGAATGCTGATAAAATTTCTCAATTTCTTCAGAAACGCCATGCTGCATCTCAGGCCGGGCTGCATAACATAAAGTACCCGCTGCCACGGCAAACGGCGCTTGCCGCGCCTGCTCAGAAACTTGGGCAAAACCAGCAGTACCACCCAACCTGACTTGTCTCTGAAGCACCGCACTGGCCAATTCACGCACCCCAGTAAGCAGGCTGCCACCACCAGTTAAAACCACCCGTCCTGCCCCCGGAGCTGCAAACGCCATTTCGGAAATTTGCCCAGCAACAAGTTCAAATATTTCTTCAACTCGTGGCCGTAAGATATTGGTAAGATGAGATTTTGGAACTTTGTGAACAGTGTCAACTCCACGCTCA
This sequence comes from Hyphomicrobiales bacterium, assembly GCA_031416755.1. Classification (GTDB taxonomy): domain Bacteria; phylum Pseudomonadota; class Alphaproteobacteria; order Rhizobiales; family Aestuariivirgaceae; genus Aestuariivirga. Next base: position 28,451 of record JANOUE010000078.1, on the reverse strand, counting down.
CCCAAGGCCGGAACAGCTAACATTTCGCGGTCACCATGGCCATCAGGCAAAACACTGCCCCACAAAGTTTTCATGCGTTCAGCATGAGCAACAGTGGTTGAAAGACCTTGCGCAATGTCTTGGGTCACATGCATCGCGCCCAATGGCAAACAATCAGCACTCACCAATTGGCCATTGTTGAAAAACCCAACACTGGTGAGCGCGCCACCCAAATCAATTACAAAAGTTCCAAGTGCCAACTCATCGGCCGTCAATGCGGCTTTGGCCGCGGCATAGGGTGCAATCACAAATCCCGCCGGGCGCAAATGTGCCTGTTCAATGGCCAAAGTTAAATTGCTAAGATAGGCAGGCTCAACACTGGTGACACTCACATCCGTGCTCAACACATCGCCATGCATCCCAATTGGCGTTGCAATATTGCTGACCCCATCGAGGCTGTGATTAATCGGCGTCACATGCAAAAGTTTGCGTTTGCCAACACTCACTTGCGCAAGTGCTATCGTCACCGACCCATCAACATCGCGTCGACTCACAACACCATTCTGTGTGCGCACACGTCCATTGACAGCACGCGATTGTGGGCGCCCGCCAGATATTCCAACATAAACATCAGATATTGAAACGCCCGCCATCCGCTCTGCGGCATCCACTGCAAGCCTGATGGCGCACTCAGCTTCGTTCACATCAATGATTGAACCAGCCCGCACTCCGCGTGAAAGCGTCTGTCCAAATCCAATAACTTTTAAACCAGCTCGCGGGTCGCCGCGCTCTTTGCCGGGGCGCAAAGCCACTTCAGCAATCATGCAACAAATTTTTGTTGAGCCAATATCAAGAGCTGCAACAATTGGAAATTTAGAACGGCCAGAAGATCGGTTACCGCCACGCTGCTGCATTTGTACAATCTTCATGCTTTACGCTCACTCAACACACTTATTACGGAGTCTTGGGCTTAACCTTTCCCAAACTCCCAGTCACAACTGGTTCAACCACCTCGGCAATGGAAACAGTCGCCTGCCCCGCAATGCGCATGTCCAGCTCAGTAATTCCCTTCGCTAGAATGTTTTGACTGGCATTAAGAGCGCTCACTTTGGCCAGTGCTTCAGGCACACCAGTCTCAGGCAAAGCAATCTTGACCCCAGTGTCGAGATAAAGAGTCCAGCGCCGCTTTCCCACCATGGCAGCAGCTCTGACTTTCATCTTTAAATCAGGATAGACTTCAATATGGTTAATAAGTTCAGCAGCACCTAAATTGGCACCCTCACCCGTCACCAATAAAAAGTGCGATTTGCCGAGAATATCCAATCCGCCCATGGCAACGCCCGCATTATCTATCAAATAATAAGATCCATCACGTTGCCAAATAGCAACAGCCTCGCGTTCAATAACCGAGACTTCCAACATGTTTGGAAATTTGCGCTGCACTGAAGCAGAGGCAACCCAATCCATACCTTCCAGCATACGCCGCGCTTGACCAGCGTCAAAACCCAGTAAACTGCCACCTGGCTTTATATCAAGTGCACGCATCAACAATTCAGGGTCATGATGTGTAAGACCACTGATGCGAATATCATCGGCAGCCAAGCCAACCAGGCTTGCTAGTTTATCTGGAATGCGGGTCCATGGGCTGCCCTCATAATCGAGCTGCCCGCCTAACATCAGCCCATGCACAATCGCGGCACCCAAAAAAACCACAGCCGAACTGCGCGCCAAAATCCGCGTCTTGCGCGCTTGCAATATTCGAACCATGTGGCGCAGCAAATTCATCTGTTCAGCGATGCATCATTGACCATCCAGGTCACCAGTTCTTCAAAACTGTGGCCAGCATGAGCAGCCATTTCTGGAACCAGCGATGTGCCCGTCATGCCAGGCTGAGTATTAATCTCCAGCAAGATGAGTTCGCCCTTTTCAGCAGGCGTATCATCATAACGGAAATCACAACGCGTAATGCCGCGGCAGCCCAGCGCTTGGTGCGCCATCAATGAATAACGCTGGCATTTGCGATATACTTCATTGGGAATTTCCGCTGGCAAAATATGGCGCGAACCGCCTTGTGCATATTTAGCTTCATAATCATAAAAACCAATATTGGGCACAATATCAATCACACCCAAAGCCACATCACCCATCACGGCGCAGGTGAGTTCTCGGCCTGGGATAAAGCGCTCCACCATCACTTTGTCGCCAAAATAAGCGCGCTCATTCAACAAGGTGGTAACTGGACCATTGCTGGTGCGATCTACGATGTGAACACCAAAGCTGGAACCTTCAGCCACCGGCTTGATCACATAAGGCAATGCCATGGGGTGAGAAGAAGCAGCTATTTCAATATCAACCAACTTACTCTCGGCAACTGGAATGCCAGCGTCTTTAAATATTATTTTCGATATTTCTTTGTTCATGGCAATTGACGACGCCATCACACCTGAGTGGGTGTAAGCAATTCCAATTGTTTCAAACAACGCCGAGGCGGTTCCATCCTCGCCCCATTTTCCATGTAACGCATTGAAAATTACATCGGGCTTCATATCCATCAAAATAGATTGGATTGTGTCGCGCTTCACATCAACCATGATGGCGTTGAAGCCCGCTCTGCGCAGCGCACCATAACAGGCTTCCCCCGACGCCAGTGAAACCGGACGCTCGGCGGACCAGCCCCCCATTAAAACGGCAACTGTGGTGTTATCGGGTCGTAGTTTTTCCGCGCTCAATTTGTAGCCTCCAACGGAATGCCGATGCGCTTAATCTCCCAATCCAGCTCTATGCCGGAATTGGCTTTAACGCGCGCGCGCACAGTTTCTCCAAGTTCTTCAATTTGAGCAGCCGTCGCACCACCTTCATTGATCAAAAAATTGCAATGCATTTCAGAAACTTTGGCAGGCCCAACATTGAAGCCACGCAATCCAGCCCGATCAATCAGCTGCCACGACTTTTCACCTGGTGGATTCTTAAATGTAGATCCCCCAGTGCGGCTCTTGATCGGTTGCGCATTCACGCGGTGCTCAACATGCGAATCCATCTGCGCTTTGATGGCGCCAGCGTCACCAGCGCTGCCCTGAAACAAGGCCTCGGTGAAAATCAATTCATCAGGAGCACCACAATGCCGATAAGTGTATTTCATGTCAGCGTGCTGGAGCACTTTAATGTTCCCTTCCCGGTCAACAGCGCGTGCTTCCACCAGCACATCCGTTGTCTCGCCCCCATGCGCCCCGCCATTCATGCGAAGTGCTCCCCCTATGGTGCCCGGAATACCTATAAGAAAGGTTAACAAATCTATACGATGCTCTAAGGCAAACTGCGCAACACGCATATCAAGTGCCGCGGTGCCGCAGCGAATTTGATTGGGGCCAGCCAATTTAATTTCATTAAACCCGCGCCCCATGCGGATCACCACACCCGGCACACCGCCATCGCGCACCAGAAGATTTGAACCAACGCCAATGACATAAACCGGTATATCTTTAGGCGTGTCCTTCATAAATTTAGCAAGATCAGCTTCATCAGCTGGCATGAACAAAACTTCAGCGGGGCCACCAGTTTTGAACCAGGTGAGATCCGCAAGGGCAGCATTTGGTAACAATCGACCACGCACTTCAGGCAATCTTTTCAGAAGCGCTTCACCATCAATCTGCGTCATCAACTTCTCGCTTTATCAATCGTAGCAAGCTGCTCTGGCAATGCGTAAGCCCATTGGCTAATTGTGCCAGCGCCCAAGCACACCACAATGTCTCCGGGGGAAACCAAGCCCTTCACCATCGGCGCCAATTGTTCCGGCGTATCAATTTTATAAACCGAGCGATGCCCACGCGCATGCATGGCCTCTGCCAAATGATCATGCGAGGCACCTTCAATCGGTGCTTCCCCAGCAGAATAAACCGGGGTGAGCACCACCGTATCAGCATCATTGAAGCACGAAGAGAAATCACTGAACAAACTCGAAAGGCGGGTGAAGCGATGTGGCTGCATCACAGCAATAACTTTGCCCTTGGTCACACCTTGAGCGGCCTTCAGCACGGCAGCTATTTCAACCGGGTGATGACCATAATCATCATAAACCGTAACACCACCATGTTCACCAGTGCGCGTAAAGCGCCGCTTTACGCCTTCAAAGCTGGCAAGCCCGGTACGAATAGCCGCATCACTCATGCCCAACTCCCGTGCCACCGCCAAAGCCGCAGTGGAGTTGAGCGCGTTGTGCTCACCTGGCATATTCAAAGCCAGATCATTGATGTCATGAGTCTTGCCGGTAAAGCGATGCGTTACGCGCACTGAAAAGCGCATTGCCCCATCACGATACGCCGCATCCAGCAATCTGAAATCCGCCTGCGGACTGCGACCATAGGTAATCACGCGTCGATCCTGAATCTTGCCGATCAGTTCCTGCACCACCGGGTGATCAATGCACATCACCGCAAAACCATAAAATGGAATATTTTCAACAAAAGCCAAATACGCTTCCTTGGCCTTTTCGAATGTTCCGTAGTGATCAAGGTGTTCAGGATCAATATTGGTGACGATCACCACATCTGCCGGAAGCTTGACGAACGTACCATCAGACTCGTCTGATTCAACCACCATCCACTCACCCTTGCCCAACCTGGCATTGGTGCCATAAGCATTGATGATGCCGCCATTGATGACAGTGGGATCGAGATTTCCGGCATCAAGCAGTGCGGCAACAATTGAAGTCGTCGTCGTCTTGCCATGCGTGCCGCCCACAGCGATGCAAGATTTAAAACGCATCAGCTCCGCCAACATTTCAGCGCGCCGCACCACCGGCAAGTAACGCTTGCGTGCCTCAATCAACTCCGGATTATCGGCTTTTACTGCCGAAGAAATAACCACCACTTGAGCATCGCCGATATTTTTGGCGGCATGGCCGATTGAAACCTCAATGTCATGTTTGCGCAGCCGCGCCACATTATAGTTATCTGAAATATCAGAACCTTGAACTTTATAATTCAAGGTGGCCATCACCTCTGCAATGCCACTCATGCCGATGCCACCGATGCCGATGAAATGAATAGGGCCAACGTCACGTGGTAATTTCATAGTTTCTCCGTAGCAATAATTTTTTCAACAAGGTCGGCCAATCTTTCGGCTGCATCTGGCTTGCCATGTCCCAAAGCTGATTCTGCAGCCCTTTTAAGCCCTGCCCCATCTCTCAGCAAACGCTCCAGAAATACGGCAAAATCAAGATGCTGCAAGGTCGCCTGTGGGCAGACCCATCCCGCACCAGCGGCAGCAAAACTTTCTGCATTGCGCAACTGATCATTGTCAATCGCATGCGGCAGCGGAACCATTATGGCAGGCCTGCCGATCACACCAAGTTCAGCAATCGTCGAAGCGCCTGAACGACCAATCACCAAGTGTGAAGCAGCAATACGTTTTGGCAGATCCAGAAAAAAGGTCTTCAAATCACATGTCAATCCGAGTGCGGAATATTCGGTGCGCACACGTTCAATATCTTCAGCGCGGCACTGTTGTGTGAGATATATTTTATTGCGCAACTCCACAGGCAACGCGGCAATGACCGGTGGCATAAAATCAGAAAAAAATCTGGCCCCCTGACTGCCACCAAAAACCAAAAGATTGAGCTGACCATCATATGCAGGATAACCAGCACCCATGTAGTCCAAGGCAATCGCCCGCACTGGATTTCCGGTCACTTCAAACTTAGCTTTTGTCGGTAAGCCAATTGTGTCGGCAAATGAGCCTGCAACCGCATTTACTTTTTTAGCCAAAACTTTATTAGCGCGGCCCAGAACAGAATTGGCCTCGTGCACCAAGCACGGGATGCCCAAAGATGCCGCTGCATAAATCGGCGGGAACGAAGGGTAGCCACCAAAGCCTATAACTGCCGCTGGTCGTTCCCGTTTCAAAATCGCTTTCGCGGTGCGATAGCCTCTGAACAATTTCAAAAAACTCATTGGCCGCCAAGGTGAAGGGCTGGCCGATTCAACAATATGTGTTTGGCCTGCTGGAAAAGATTTTCCGTAATCTCGCACTCTTTCGTCTGTCATCAAATGAATGCGGTATCCGCGCGCCACCAAAACTTCACCAAGCGCTTGGGCCGGAAATAAGTGGCCGCCCGTGCCACCGGCAGCCAGAACAACCAATGGCTTCATAGCACTCATGCGCGGGCTATTTCAAATTTAGAAATTGAAACTGTTTTACTCCGTGCTGTAGACGTGCGCCTTGCAAGTGCCAGCACATAACCCATTGCCAAAGCCGTTCCCAAAAGCGATGAGCCGCCATAAGAAATAAACGGCAACGTCATGCCCTTTGCTGGCAACAACGCAACATTCACACCCATGTTAATGCAGGCCTGCAAACCAAACATCGTCACCAGCCCAGTCATGGTCAGCGATGAAAAAGAATCTTTCTCCAAGCTTGCGCGTTGCAACACCCGCATGATCACAAAGAAAAACAAAGCCATTAAGGCAAGGCATAAAATCAAACCAAATTCTTCACCAACAACAGCAAAAGCAAAATCCGTATGTGAATCCGGCAGACGCAATTTTGCAACGCCAGCCCCCGGCCCTGCCCCAAGCAAACCACCATTCCTGAAAGCTTCCACTGCCGTATCCACTTGGAACGTGTCGCCTTTGTCCGGATCCAAAAAGCGGTCGATACGCGAAGCCACATGCGGCACCAAACTATATACAACACCCATCGCCGCAACGGTCAAACCTGTCAGGCCCAAAACATACAGCCACGAAATACCAAACACCAAAAGCATGCACCCGAATGTCATCGTGACCAAGGCCGTCTGACCAAAATCTGGTTCCAAAACGAGAAGTACGAGAAACACCAAAGCACAAGCATAGGCAATATATTGCCCGGGCATATCCGGCCGTTTTCCATGTTCGGAAAGAAACCACGCAGCAACCGCCACAAAACTCGGCTTGGCAAATTCAGACGGCTGAAGACTAATGGAACCAATGTTGATCCAACGATGTGCACCTTTAATTTCCGGCCCAAACTTTAAAGCAGCCACCATCAAAATGAGCGACCCGGCAAAAGCCAGAAATGCTGTACGACGAACCCAAGTCGCATCCAGAAATGAAAGTGCGAAAAGGCCGATGACGGCAAAGAACAAATAGAAAAGCTGACTCTTGAAAAAGTGGAATGTCTCCAAGCCAATGCGCTCGGCAACTGGTGGACTGGCCGCCATGCTGATAAGAACACCAATGGCCATGAGCAACAACACTGAGGAAAGCAAAGCCCGATCAACCGTAAACCACCAGCGTGCCAAGGCACCGCGATCACTGCGAGAAATCAACATTATGATTGTCCTCCAATTGCCATTTCAGCACCGGGTAATTTTGCGACAAAAGCAACGAATGCATCGCCGCGCACTTCAAAATCTTTATATTGATCAAACGAGGCACAAGCCGGAGACAGCAACACCACAGCATCTGGCTGTGCATCTCGTGCCGCCAACTGCACAGCATTCTCTAATGTCTCAGCCATCACATAATCGACTTTTCCAATAAGTGTTTCGGCAAAATCCGCTGCCGCTGCGCCAATCAGATAAGCGCGTTTAATTTTTGAAAAATAGGGCGCAAGCGGCTCAATGCCACCAGATTTAGCAATACCGCCAGCAATCCAATAAATCTTATCAAAGGCAGCCAAAGCCTTTTCTGCCGCGTCGGCATTGGTCGCTTTTGAATCATTGATAAACGGCACCCCATTCACCAATGCAACTTGCTGCATGCGGTGCGCAAGGCCCGGAAAACTGTGCATCGCTTCAGTGATTGCTTCTACTGAAACACCAAGCGCCCGCGCCGCGCCATAGGCCATGCAAGCATTCTGCCAATTATGCTTGCCCCTCAAAGCTGGCATAGAGCGCAATTCAATGCCAATTGCGCCATCTCGCAAAATTCCATCGGGTGCACTCAAGCCCATTTTAAGATGCTTCAAAACTGAAACCGGGGTGATTAATGAATTACCTTCAGCAATGGCGGCACACCACCGATCATCAACGCTAGCCAAAGCTGTGTCGCTCGTTTGCAGTTTGGCAAACATCCGGGCCTTCACCAAAGCATAGTGTTCCATGTTGCCATGGCGGTCCAAATGATCCGGCGTAAGATTTGTGAGAATGCCCACATCAGGGTGAAGCCCCGGCATCAAATCAATTTGAAATGAAGATAACTCTAAAACATAAATTCGATTTGGCGCAGGCGGACGCAAATTGAAAACGGCAAGCCCAATGTTGCCTCCCACTTCCACATCCAGTCCTGCCGAGCGCAACACATGGCCGATCAGTGCCGTGGTGGTGGATTTTCCATTGGTGCCCGTAATGGCAACGATCTTAGCTCCGCTGCCCTTCACTTCGCGCGTAAAGGCCTCAGTGTCTCCAATAATTTCAATGCCCGCTTGCTTGGCTTTCACCACCGTCCAATGCGGTTCAGGATGGGTGAGCGGAACTCCTGGGCTTAAGATCAAACTATCTATTGTTTTGAAATCAATGCTGTGCAGATTTGTAATCACAATGCCTTGGGCACGCGCCTTTTCAACCGCTGGTTCAGAATCATCCCAAGCAAAAACCCGCGCACCGCCGGCAATCAAGCTCAGCGCACACGATATTCCGCTGCGTGCCAAACCGAACACTGCAACCGATTTTCCTTTGAATGAAGTGGCAGCAAACATCCCTGGGCTTACCTTAGTTTCAAAGTTGAAAGACCAATCAAGGCCAGCACAAAGGCAATAATCCAAAACCGAATAACGATTGTCGGCTCTTTCCAACCCTTCTGTTCAAAGTGATGATGCAAAGGTGCCATCGCAAACACCCGCTTGCCGGTCATCTTGAACGAAGCAACTTGCACAATCACCGAAACAGTTTCGAGAACAAATAAGCCACCAATAATGGCTAAAACAATTTCATGTTTCACCGCAACGGCGATAGCGCCAAGGCAACCGCCAAGCGATAGCGAACCTGTATCGCCCATAAAAATCATGGCCGGTGGCGCGTTGAACCACAGGAAGCCAAGCCCCGCGCCGATCAGCGCCCCGCAGATCACGGCAAGTTCGCCAGTGCCTTTCACAAATTGCAAATTCAAATATTCAGAGAATACGGCATTGCCAACGAGATAAGCAATCAAAGCATAACTGCCAGCAGCAATCATCACCGGAACAATAGCAAGGCCATCCAAACCATCGGTCATGTTCACAGCGTTGCCAGAACCAACGATCACAAACATGCCAACGAACAGGAAAAACGGTCCGAAATAAATCAGCACATCCTTAAAGAATGGCACGGTCAAGGAACTAGAAAGAGGGGCTTGACCAATGCGCATGAATATCAAAACAGCAGCACCTGCGATCACAAATTCAGCAAGAAGTCTTGCCCTACTCGAAAAGCCCCGGACCGTGGCGCGTGTAACTTTCAAATAGTCATCATAAAAACCAATGGCACCAAATCCCAGCGTAACAAACAAAACCGCCCAAACATAAAGATTGCTGAGATCAGCCCACAGCAACGTGGCCACAAAAACGCCAGACAAAATCATCAACCCACCCATTGTGGGCGTTCCTTGCTTTTCAACAATGTGGCGCTGCGGTCCATCCAAACGAATGGGCTGGCCTCTGCCCTGTTTCACCTTAAGCAAAACGATAATTTTTGGTCCAAACACAAAAATAAAAAGCAGTGCCGTGAGAACGGCGCAGCCCGTACGCGTCGTTAAATAGCGAAACACATTGAACGCAGAAATTTCAGTGGTGAGCTTCAGCACCAAATAATAAAGCATCGATCAACTTTCCTTTTCAATCGGAGCAAACTGCGCTCGCAAGGCATCCACCAAAATTCCCATGCGACTGCCAAGCGAGCCCTTGATCATGACCACATCACCAGACCGCACTTGCGAAAGTAAGCTGTCTTTGAGTTCAGTTGAGGTGGCAGCATAGGCACCGCGTCTGACTGTCGGCGTCTTCTCCCACAAATGTTTCATCAGCGGGCCAGCGCCGTATAATACATCAATTGCAGCTGCGTCTATGGGTTTAGAAAGTTCAGCATGAAGGTCAGGGCCAAACTGGCCAAGCTCCAACATGTCACCCAAAACCGCAATACGGCGGCCGCCTTTGCCGGGCTTGGCAATGGCAAGCAAAGCCAATGCAGCCTCTACAGATGCCGGGTTGGCATTGTAACTTTCATCAATCAGCAAAAACTCACCAGCACCAATTCGCAATCTTGTCTGCATCCCCCGGCCTTTGGCAGGTTCCGCTTGCGCCAGTGCCATTGTGGCCCGCGCCAAATCAGCGCCCATCACTTTAACCGCGGCAAGCACAGCAAGACTATTAATCGCCATATGTTCACCAGGGACACCAAGCTTATAGCTCACTTTCTCACCCATCACATCGGCACTGACACAACAACATTTCGCATGCAGCGCCACGTGTTCTAAGCGCACAGCAGAACCGGCTGCGCGACCAAATCCAATAATATTTTTAATGCCTCGGGCTCTGGCCTGCGCCGCGAGAAAATCATAATAAGGTGAATCTTGATAAATCACCGCAGCACCACCTGAAACCACGCCGGAAAAAATTTCAGCTTTCGCTTCAGCAATCCCATCAAGTGACGCAAAATGCCCTAAATGACTTGCAGCGATGCTGGTAATGATGGCAACATGAGGCTGCACCATTTTCACCAGCGGCGTAATCTCTCCACTGTGGTTCATGCCAATTTCAAAAACCCCAAAGGCCGATGCCCGTGAAAATCTGGCAAGTGTGAGCGGCACCCCCCAATGATTGTTGAACGAAGCATTTGAAGCATGCGTGTGCCCTGAAGCACCCAGCGCCACACGCAGCATCTCTTTAGTGCTGGTCTTGCCCACACTTCCCGTTACCGCAACAACTTGCGCCTTGCTCCAAGCCCGCGCGGCTCGTCCCATATTTTCTAACCCACGAAGCGGATCATCTGCCACCTGCAAAACCGCACCAGCGGCCTTCATCGCATCAGTCACACGAGAAACCACCGCAACGCCAGCGCCAGCTTTCAAAGCATCCACCACAAAATCATGGCCGTCCATCTTCTCGCCTTTGATGGCAACGAACACATCGCCTGCCGCAACGGCCCGCGAGTCAATTGTAACACCATGTGCCGGAACTTTAGGTGCACCAAACAAAGTGCCGCCAGTGGCCGCAACCAATTCTTGAGAGGTCCACAACGGGCGGTCAGCCATGATAAATTTCCCCACGCAAAGATGTTGCAACCGCATCATGGTCGCTGAATGGAATGATCGTTGAACCAACGATTTGCCCTTCTTCATGGCCCTTACCTGCCACCAGAAGAATATCGCCAGCGTTCAAATTTTTTACAGCTTCTGAAATCGCCAAAGCACGATCACCAATTTCAATAGCTTTCGGTACCGCGTTTAAAATCTCACGGCGAATTTGAGCAGGTTCCTCGCTGCGTGGATTATCATCAGTGACATAAACGACATCAGCCAGACGCCCAGCAATCTCACCCATCAAAGCCCGCTTGCCCTTGTCGCGGTCTCCACCGCATCCAAACACTACGACCATTTTTTGCTCCGCATACGGACGAAGCGCTTCAATTGCAGTTTCCAAAGCATCTGGCGTATGTGCATAATCGACAAATACACTTGCTCCAGATTGCGCAACACCCGCAAGCTCCAATCTTCCGCGCGCACCCATGAGTGATTCAAGTGCATGCAGCGCCACGGTCTCGTCGCCACCGGCTGCAATCACCAAGCCCGCTGCCACCAAAGCATTTGAGGCTTGAAATTCACCAACCAAAGGCAGGCTGATATGATAAGTTGCAGTAGCTGATTTTATTTTCAAAGATTGCCCTAATCCAGAGCGAATGGCTTCCACCAAGCAAAGATCAGCGCCCTTACGGCCAACTGTAAAGGGCCTCAGGCCACGGGTTTTGACGCGTTGCAGAATTTGATTGGCCTCTGGCATGTCTGCGTTGATTACAGCGCCAGAACCGATAGGCAGCAGGTCTTCAAATAGCCGCATCTTGGCATTAAAATAATCTTCAAGCGTTAAATGATAATCTAAATGATCGCGCGTCAGATTGGTAAAAGCTCCGGCTGTGAGGCGCAAGCCATCCAATCGAAATTGCGCCAAGCCATGGCTTGATGCTTCAATTGCGAGATGCTCCACCTTGTCAGCTGCGAGCAAAGCAACGAGCTGTTGCAGCTTCACTGGATCGGGCGTGGTGTGTGAAAGATATTGACTGCCATTTGGTCCAACCACACCAATCGTGCCAAGGCTCGCTGCGCGAAACCCCATGGCTTCCCAAATTTGACGCACAAAAACTGAAACTGAGGTTTTGCCGTTGGTGCCAGTCACCGCAACAATTGTATCTGGTTGGGCGTCATAGAACCGTGCGGCCATGAGTGATAGCAGTCGTCGTGGATTATTGGACTTGATAGTCGCAGCATCGCCTCGCTCTGCCACAACGGCAACAGCGCCTTGTGCTAAAGCTTGCGGAATAAATGAAGCACCATCGGTCTTCGTGCCTGGCAACGCCACAAACACAAAACCAGGCTTCACGTCGCGACTGTCTGACGTAACGCCTTCGATCAGCACATCGCCATTCGCAGGCATAGGCGCATCATCAAGCAACAATCGACTGAGGCGAATGCTCATCCCATTCAACCTTCTTTCTTTGCGGTTTTAGCGAGCTTATCAAGTTTCACTTTATCTTCGTCCGTAAAAACCGGAGTAACCCCTAACAATGGTGCCACCCGTTCAATAATTTTTGCTGCGGTGGGAACCGCATTCCATCCGGCTGTCGCGAATCCATAAGTTTCCGGCAATGCCTTAGGTTCGTCCAACATGATGAAGATGGCATATTTGGGATGATCCATCGGAAATGCGCCAATGAAGGTGGTAAGGCTGTGTTCTTTGGAATAACGTCCGTTGACAACCTTTTCAGCCGTACCGGTCTTTCCACCGACACGGTATCCAATCACATCTGCTTTCGAAGCTGTGCCATCTGTCACGTTCAAGCGAAACAAGTAGCGCATTTTTTCGGAAGTCTCAGGCTTCACAATGCGGTGCGCCAAAACTTGCGCTTCTTCTTTTGAGCGCCGCAAGAATGTTGGCGGAATAGCCATGCCACCATTGATGATATCTGAAATAACCGATAGACCCTGCAAAGGCTGAACGGCAAAGCCGTGACCAAACGAAGCCGTTGCTGAAGCCAATTTGCCCCAATTTTTCGGAAGCAATGGTCGCGCCGTTTCAGGAACTTCGGTGATCAGCTTATCAAGCAAACCAACGCGTTTCAAAAATTCTAGATGCCTTTCAAGCCCCACTTGTAAAGCCATTTTCGCGGTGCCGATGTTCGACGAATGTGTAAACACTTCGGGCACAGTCATCACTTTGCGCTGCGCGTGAAAATCGCTAATGCGGGCACTGCCAATGATGAGCGGAAATCGAGCATCAAATCGTGATTGCAAATTCGCCGTGCCATAATCAAAAGCCATAGCAAAAGTCACAGCCTTGATCACCGATCCCAACTCATAAACACCACTGGTAAGTTTATTCTGTTGCTCTGAAGTCAACCGCTTATCATCAGCGTTTGGATTATAATCAGGCGTGTAAGCCAAAGCTACAATTTCACCGGTTTCGGTATCGAGAATTATTCCGCCGCCAGCTATGGCTCTGAATTTGGCAACGGCTTTGGTCACTTCATCAGTGACCGCATGCTGAACACGAACATCCATCGCGAGTTGCGCTGGCGCTGTAGTTTGTGTGTCTGGTTCCGAGAGTGAGGCTGTATAAAGTGCGCCTTGATCATCTAAATATTTTTCAATGCCTGCAATACCCTTGGTGTCAACATCGACATATCCAATCGTATGTGCGGCGAGCCTGCCGAGCGGATAAACCCGCTTGCGTTCATTCACATAACCCACGCCGGGTATCCCAAGATTGTAAACTGCATCGCGCTCCTCAGGTGAAGCTTGGCGCTTGAGCCACACAAAGGCACGGCCCGGAACCGTCAGCTTTTCACGTAATGATTTTACATCAAGCTCTGGCAAAGTTGCGGTGATGAGTTCAACAGCTTCATCAATATCAGAAATTTTACGTGGATCCGCAAACAGTGATGCAACAGCAATATCCGTCGCCATCACCACGCCATTGCGGTCTACAATGTCAGGGCGCGGCCGCACTGCTGCACGCGCGGCAACTTCCAGATTAACGTCGTCACCAGATTTTTTCAACGTCAACATGCTAAGTTGTGCAGCGATTGCAATGAATGCCACACTAAACATAATGCCTAAAAGCCTGATGCGATTTTGACCTTTTAACTGCCCATCAGAATTTGCAACTGGCTTGTTCTCACTCTGGTTCATTATTGCATTTGCTCCAGAATTGCGGCGATTGGATCAGCTTCGTTCGCCACAGGTTTAACCAAAGCCACATCGGGCACTGCCGCGCTAAGCCCAGCCTCAGCCACCATCTGCTTGGCGGCCATAGGTTGCAGCTTCAATTGCTCTTGTGCCAATTTTTGCAGGCGTTCAGGCCGCGTCAAACTGCTCCACTCGGCATTGAGCAATTTAATTGCTTCGCGCTCAGCGGAAATGGATTTCTTCTCATGCGCCATTTGCCGTTCCAAAGAGCGTGTTGAATGCTCCAGCGTGTAGAGAAAAAATCCCGAGATCAGAACGACTACGACCAAACAAGCATTAAAAATTTTAATCATGAGTGTCTCCTGCGTTCAACACTTGGGACTGCCATAGCTTTGGCATCGAATTTAAATGCAGCAGCAGCGGTGCGAACGCCGCAGCGCAATTTAGCCGAACGAGCGCGTGGATTATCCAGCGTTTCTTCTGGTCCAGCTTCTTGATGGCCTTTAAACAACAGATCAAAGCTTGGCGCTGGCCCGTCATGTGAGGCTGGCATGTGCCGCGAGTTCGCGGGCAGTTTTCCCGAACGCTCAGCAAAAAACTTTTTGACAATGCGGTCTTCCAGCGAATGGAACGTGACCACAACCAATCGCCCACCCACCTCAAGAATTTCTTCAGCAGCCCAAAGCGCCTGTGCCAATTCATCAAGCTCGCCATTCACATGAATGCGCAAAGCTTGAAAGGTGCGCGTTGCTGGGTGCGTTCGATCTTTCATGCGCTGCGGGCCTGTGGCGCGTTCAACAGCTTTCACCAAATCCAGCGTGGTCAGCAAGGGCGCTTCGGCACGGGACGTGACAATTGCTTTGGCAATGGAACGAGATCGCGGTTCTTCACCCAGAATGTAAATAATCTGCGCCAGATCTTCCGCATCCAAGCCATTCACATAGTCAGCGGCTGATTTTCCCGCCTGCCCCATGCGCATATCCAAAGGCCCATCACGCATAAATGAAAATCCGCGCGCAGCCTCATCAATCTGCATCGATGAAACCCCAATATCCAAAACCACGCCTTGCACTTTTTGGCCGTCAACAATCGAGGCCATCTCGGCAAATGTGCTTTGAACCAATTGCAACCTGCCATGGGATGATGCAACCATGGCCGCACCGGCAGCAATTGCCGAAGGGTCACGGTCAATGGCAATCACTTTGCAGGAAGCCGCAGCCAAAATCCCACGCGTGTAACCACCCGCCCCAAATGTGCCGTCAACGTAAATCCCAGCATCCTGCGGCGCGAGTGCGTGAAGCACCTCGGCCAACATTACAGGCACATGGGGATGGGGTGATGGAGAATTCATGAAGGCAGTCGAATACAGTGAACAAGAGGTTAATAATCGCCTGACCATGCCCCTGCGATTATTAACAAATCGTTTCAAATGCGATTCATTTCAACACTTTCCGCGAGTGCTACAGCCAACAATGCTTCGAGGAATCGCTTACGCGCGCACCTCAGCATGAGGGAAACCCAGACTTCCTCATGCTGAGGTGCCGCAATGCGGCCTCGAAGCATCAGCCCAAGTGACTTAAAAAATACCAGTCGGCCTATAAGCCGGGTTTTGTCCCCATGGGGTCTCACCCACAGTGTATGGCCATTCATCTGGAGCTCGCGTTGCCGCAAACTTCACGCAACCAACCCGGGCGGCGAACCGAAAACAGTCCTGCACTCTTGCGAATGCGTGCCACCCCTATTCGGTCTTGCTCCGGGTGGGGTTTGCCATGCCAAACTTGTTGCCAAGTTCGCGGTGCGCTCTTACCGCACCGTTTCACCCTCACCGCGAGCGAGCTCGCGGCAGTTTATTTTTTGTGGCACTTTCCCTGGGGTCACCCCCGCCGGGCGTTACCCGGCACCCTATTCCCGTGGAGCCCGGACTTTCCTCCCTTGCACCCTTTCGAGCCTAGCAAGAGCGGCCATCCAGCCGACTGGTGAGTTGGGGTTAGGCGCAGGAAGTGACGCGGTCAATAATTCTCTTGCAATCGCGTGAACACGCACCATGTTTCGCACCTGAACAAGGGGGGCAGTCAAATGACCGAAGCTGAAACACTGAAAATCCTAAATCGCCTGAAATTGCTCTCGCGCTTCATGGATGCAGGTTGGGGCATTCCCTTCACCAAAATCCGCTTCGGTGCTGATAGCGTTCTCGGCTTGGTGCCCGGTGCGGGCGATCTCGCAGGCCTGCTCATTTCGCTTTATGTAGTGGTCAAAGCCTATGAACTGGGTGCCCCCAATAACATTTTGCTGCGCATGGCGGGCAATATTGCCATCGATTCCGGCCTCGGCGTTGTTCCCGTGCTCGGCGATATCTTCGACGTGTTCTTCAAGTCAAACATTAGAAATGTAGACTTACTCCATGATTTTCTGAGGAAATCTGGGAAGGTTTGATGTTTAACTATTTCTATGATATACCATGGTATATATCATAGGGAGTTATCACCATGAGCCAAACAGCCAAACTTTTTACCAATGGCCGAAGCCAAGCCGTGAGATTGCCTGCTGCCTATCGTTTTGACTCAAAAGAAGTCTTCATCCGCCAGGATGCAGAAACCGGTGACGTGATCTTATCGCGCCGCCCTGCAACATGGGATGAGTTCTTTACGGCACTTAAAGCCGTAGACGTATCGCCCGATTTCTTGAATGAAAAAGAGCGAAACCAACAATTGCAGAACCGAGATCCTTTTGCGGGTCACCATGAATGACGCGCTACATGCTCGATACAAATACCGTCAGATATTTTTTGCGTGAGCATCCAAAAATCACCAAGCGCATTTTGAGCGTACCCATGGCATCCCTTAGCATTTCAGCCATCACCGAGGGCGAACTTCTATTTGGTCTCGCAAAACGGCCTGAAGCCAAGCGGCTTAAATTTGCAGTCCACGAGTTTCTTCTTCGTGTTGAAGTTATGCCATGGGATAGTTCAACAGCCCAACATTACGGAACTGCACGAGCCAATTTGGAAGCACAAGGCAAATCACTTGCCCCGCTCGATATGCAAATCGGCAGCCATGCTTTGAGCCTTCCGGCAATCCTCGTCACCAATGATCAAGCTTTTCATCATATGACTGGGTTACAAATCGAGGATTGGACGGTATGATTGCTTGGCCTAATCAGCACTTCCTATAGCGCTCCATCCTCACTTGTGCTAGAATGTGCACAAATGAAGCAAATGGAGCAGGTCGATGTCAGATGTCACAGTCACAGTGCGAATGCCAAAATCCCTCCGCGACCGCTTGGAGGCCTTGAGCGCCGAAACCCGCCGCTCAAAATCCTTCCTCGGCAAGGAGGCCATCCAGCAGTTTGTTGATACCGAAGAAGAAATTATCCTTGGCATAAAGCGTGGGCTTGTAGATGTCGAAGCAGGACGCACCATTCTCCACGAAGAAGCCATGCGGCGCATAAGATCAACCATTGATGCCGCCGCCCAAAAGAAAATCGCCTCGTGACGCGAAAAATTCTTTGGTCTGAAGATGCACTGGCCGACGCTCAAAAAATCTTCGCATTCATCGCCAGAGACAACATGCAGAACGCCCACTTAGTGGCAGACCGCATTGACCATTCAATTGCATTGCTGGCTGAAACCCCCTTCGGTAAACTAGGCCGTATGCAAAACACCTATGAAGCCGTTGTCCCCAAAACCCCATTCATCATCGCCTATCACCTTGGCAAAGACAATTCGCTAAACATCGTCCGCGTGATTCATGACGCTAGAGATTGGCCCGAAAACGAATGGCCGGAGTGAGGTGGAGTCTTTACGAATTTCCTTGATTTGTAGTCACATTAGGACTACGTGTTCTTTCATGACAAATACAACAAACTATGTCCGTGCCCGCATTGACGAAAAAACGAAAATCCGCGCAACGGCGGCATTGGAAGCAATGGGCCTCTCGGTGTCGGATGCTATTCGGATGCTGATGCTGCGCGTCGCCGATGAACAGCGCCTGCCGTTTGAGGTAAAAGCGCCAAATGCAAAAACGCTGGAAGCCATTGCCGAACTCAAAGCTGGAAAGGGCAAGCGGCACCCGTCAGTCAAGGCGTTAATGGCAGACCTTAATGAGGACGATTGAATCCGCCACAATATTCCGAAAAGAACTAAAGAAACTCAGAGCACATCCGGGTCATGGTAATCTAAACGAATTGCTTGAAGCAGTGTTGAAGTTGCTGGTCATCGACAAACAGCTACCCATCAAAAACCGCGACCATCCCTTAACTGGACTCTACAAAGGTTTCCGTGATTGCCACATCAAGCCAGATGTGGTTTTGATTTACAGCAAGCCCAACAAAAACACGCTTTGGCTTGCACGAATTGGGACGCATAGTGATCTGTTTTGAGATGCAAATGGAAGTTGATGAACTATTTCAGAGTTACGGGTTATTAGGATTTATGATGATATTTGGGGCATCATCGCCTATCACCTTGGCAAAGACAATTCGCTAAACATCGTCCACGTAATTCTTGGCGCAAGAGATTGGCAAGATGGGGAATGGCCGGAGTGAAAGTTTAAATTAGGGCACTGACACTGCAAGTCGAGAGACCGAGCATCCTCGCGCGTTTCAAACACAAAGTTTAAGGAGCTACTGCGTCCAGCAACCCTTCTCCACACCATATTGCCAAAGTTTATCGGCATTAGCTGAAGCTTGCTTGCTGGCCTTCATCTTGCCTTGTGCGGCGGTTTTTTCTGCAACTGCCTCCTGTTTTACCAGCGCGTCCTTTGTAGCAGCACAATTTTCTTTCTGAGCAGCTTTGGTAGGTTTCTTAGGAGTGGCCTGAACTTCAGGCGTCAGCGTCACTGTGCATGCCAACAAAATTGCACTGACCATGGCAGAAATATAGAAACGATCCATCTTCATGATTGTTGTCCTTTTTCAGATTCCAGCCGCTAGGTTAAAAAGCAATTTTCTCTTAGCTTACCTACGGTAACACAAATTTTACGCTCATATTCCGAGACTTTCAAGCTAGGAAAAATCAATGCCAGTGTTCTTGCAGATAGCGATTCTCCATCACCCAATCCCCTCAGCAAATTTATTCTTTCACAAACTCCCGTCCGCCCGCTAACCTACCTCCAATGACCTCAGTCATCACAGTCTACAACACCTCCCAAACCCCTGCGAACGCAGCAATTTGCAACGCCCTCACCGCCGAACTTTCGCGTGGTCTGCCCAAGGCTGAAAGCAAAATCTGGCATGGGGGGCCGGTTTGGTTTTTGGATGGCAACCCGGTGGCTGGCTATTGGGTGCGCAAAGCTGGCGTGCAACTGCTGTTCTGGAGCGGCCAATCATTTGACGAACCAGGCCTAAAATCCGAAGGCAAATTCAAAGCTGCCGAAGCGCATTACAACGATGCCTCCGAAATCAACTCAGCCGATGTGCAGCGCTGGCTTGCCAAAGCAGCTGTAATCCAATGGGATTACAAGAACATAGTAAAGCGCAAAGGTAAGCTGGAAAAGCTCGGCACGTGGTAAATCTCACGGCTTGTAAGCAACCCAGCCTCTAAACGTGAACGCCGCATAGAATAACTCAACTCCGACAAATCCAGCCGCGCGCAACAGCGCTTCATCCTGCTCTGGCGAGAGGGTGGGCAAGCGTTCACTGATGGCCGCAATCTGATTTTCCACATTAGCAAAAACCACCCCTGAAGCCGCAGCAAAAGCAGCATAGCGCTTGAGCCATTTCAGCTTCTCGTCCTTTTCATTTGGGATACTATGATGCGCCACCACCAGGGGAGCACCCGGCTTTAACCGAAGGTAGATTTCCTTCAGCGTGCGCAAACGTTCTTCTTGTGGAATAAAATGCAGCGTGAGCAAGCAAGTTGCTGCATCGAAGGGACCAAAGGGCGCACTGTCAACATAGCCTTCATGCAGTTGAACACGCGAATAAAGTGAACCCAGCCTGCGTGTTGCCAGAGCCAGCATTTCCGCCGAAGGATCAACGCCGCAGAAACGCCAAGCACTATGCCCTTGCGCAAACACCTTTAGCTCCAATCCACCGCCGGCCCCCACAACCAGCACGCATGCTTCCTCGCCAATCCGTTCTGCGAGCAGCAAATGGGTCATGGTTTGCAGCGCGAGAAAACCCGGAACTTGCCGCAACGGTCCTTCCGCGTAACGGGCAACACTCTCTGGGTTGGAAAAAGCTGCCAAAGTTGAAATCTCGCGTTTGGGGGTACCAGAGTATTAATACACGACTTTGCCTCTCCGCGCCATCTGCTCTATAAGCCAACCCTTGTTATTGAATTGGAAATTTAATGCGCGCCGTGGTTTTCATAATTGCCTTTGCCCTAACTTTAACAACAGCCCTCGCCCAAGAGCGGCAATGGTCGTTGGATGCCTCTGAACAAGAGGCCTACTTGGTGTTTGGGGTGCCGAACACGGATGATGTGGGCCTAAGTTTCTGGTGCGAAATTGGCTCTGGCAAAATTTCAATTTTTGAACCGCTGAGTCATAAGCTCGTCAAGGCCGACAAAAAAATCCATATTGATCTGGCCATTGATGACGAAAAATTTAGGATCATCGCAAAGGCATCAGTTTCACCAGAATCGCGCTCGGCAAGTTTGGAGGCAACGGTGGGCGCTGCTGGCACAGTGATGCAGGCGGTGGCAAAAGCCCAAACAATTGGTGTGACGGCTCTTGGTTATAAAAGCAGCTACCCGCTTTTTGATGCCGACGTGAAAGGCTTGTTGCGGGTGTGTTCAGGCGAAGTGCTGAACTAGCCGCGCAGCAACTTATGCAGCGTGCCCACTGTAGTTTGATCAGCCACACCATCCACCTTTGCAGGCCGGAAATGGCGTTGGAAGGATTCTAAAACGACTTTCGTGCGGACATCAAATGTGCCGTTGGCTTCCAACCCATAGCCATATATCCGCAACATGGCTTGCAGCGCCAACACGGAATCGCCCTGATCACCCAGTTGCAAAAAGCTACCGCCACTGATGGCCTCCGGCTGAACCCAATGGCCAACCCCTTCGCGGTGCAAATAAGCCCAATCAAACTTTTCGCCAGGATCAATCTTGCGCCCCGGGGCAATATCAGAGTGCGCCAGCACATTGCGCGCTGATATGTGGTGACGCTCTGCAATGTCACGACAAAGAGCCGCAACTGCCTGCATTTGCACAATAGGAAATTCAGGGCTGCCACCTGAATGACCAACATTCTGAATTTCAATTCCGATTGATGCGGAGTTGATATCAGTTTCATCATGCCAACTTGCAACACCTGCATGCCAGGCGCGTGCTGCTTCATCCACCAGCTGAACAATCTCGCCGTGTTCATCAACCAGATAATGGCTAGAAACTTCCGAGCGTTCATCGCATAACCAGTCGCAAGCTTTCTCAGCACTTGCCATGCCGGTGTAATGCAAAATCAAAACTGTTGGTTTTTTGCCATCCAATCTTTCGCCGAAATTTGGGGAAAGCTGAATGCGATGTGGCAGGCGAGGTCCAATCACCTCACAAGCGTTCCTTGGTAAGTTCGCTATAGGCCGCATTTATACGCGCCAAACGTTCGGTAGCTTTTTTCACCATAGCGGCAGGAACACCAGATGCTGTTAATTTATCGGGGTGAAGCGAACGCACAAGTGACTTATATTTTTTCTTGATTTCAGCCAATGAAGCATCACGCGGCACTTCCAAAATGTCATAAGGATCATTGATAGTGCCTACATGGCGTGAACGAATGCGCGAGAATTCTGGAGCCGCAAAGCCAAATATATCAGCTACGTGTTCCAAATAAGTGAGTTCATCTTCATGAATCACACCATCTGCTTTGGCAATATGAAACAGGCCATCCAAAACATTCTCTAGCACTTTTGATTTTTTCGTGAAGAGCTTTGCCACTTGCAAAGCATAAGTTTCAAAACCAACCACATCTTGCTTAGCTAAATTAAACACGCGCTCCACAGCTGGCATATCTTTATCGGGCACGTGAAACACTTCACGAAAAGCATTCACTTCATCGAAAGTCACAACGCCATCAGCCTTTGCCATTTTCGCACTCAGAGCGATCATGCCAATAGTAAATCCAACTGACTTTTCAGGAGCAGTTGACCTGCGTGAAAATCTGCTCAACATCTGGCCGATTGAATCGCCAATGTCATGCACGAAATCTGTAAAATGAGCCAAAACAGTCATGGTTCTAGACTAACTGATTTGCGGCCTGAGAAAAGTCCCTCAGGCGGTTTTGCGAAAATAATATGCAAGACGAAACACTGGCTGATCAATATCTAAGTGCTGTGCCAAACGCTGCTCAACATGCCAAGCCCGGCCCGCAGTCCAAATCGTAGCCCAAAGCACCGGGATAACCGACAGTGCTAAAAGCACATTCAACACGATATCAGGCAGGCCAATAAGTTTGCTAAAGGCCCAAACCGATGCCGCAGCAGCAGCGCCAACCAAGCTAGCCGTAAGCAGCGTCACCCCTGCGGCGGCAAGAAAGCAACCAAGCGGACTAAAGGCTTGCGACGAGGTAGTTTTAGGCGCTGCATCAGGCTTGAGAAATTCTTGTTCCATGTCTCCGATATGCCAACTCGCGATCATAATTGCAAGACAGGGATTTAAGCCGCCTGCTCTGCCACTGGTGCGCCTAAGCCCAACATGCGGCAAATTGCATAAGTCAAATCCGAGCGGTTCAAAGTGTAGAAGTGAAAATCTTCCACACCTTCTCGCGCCAACGCCTGCACTTGTTCGGCGGCAACCATGGCAGCAACCAGATTTCGCGTCTCCGGTTCAGCATCAAGCCCAGCAAAACGAGCCACCATAGCAGGTGGAATTTGCGCGCCGCATTTGGCTGAGAATTCTTGCACTCGTGCAAAATTGGTCACCGGCAAAATGCCAGGCAGCAAGGTAATGTTAATGCCGCGCGCGGCAATCCGGTCACGCAGGCGCAGGAAAAATGCGTTGTGAAAGAAAAACTGCGAAATCGCGAGGGTGGCCCCGTGGTCTGCCTTATCTGCTAGAAATGCCAAGTCTTCTTCGATGGACACTGATTCAGGATGCTTTTCTGGATAGGCCGAAACCGAAACTTGAAAATCCGCAATCTCACGGATGCCGCGCACCAAATCAGCTGCATTACGATACCCTTGGGGATGCGGCGCAAACCGAGTGCCAACACCTGCCGGAGGATCACCACGCAAGGCCACAATATGGCGAACACCTGAATCCCAAAATTTTTGAATGACGGCATTGAGCTCTTCCTTTGAAGCCCCCACGCATGTGAGATGGGCAGCAGGAGCCAAAGATGTTTCGGATGCAATGCGGCGAACCGTTTCCAGCGTGCGGTCTTGGGTCGTGCCCCCGGCCCCGTAAGTGACTGACACAAAGCTGGGCTTTACCAGTTCTAATTTGCGTAAATTACGCCAGAACGCATCGTCGTTTTCTCCACCTTTGGGTGGGAAAAACTCAAACGAGACTGAAAGATTTTGGCTCATGCCCGTTGCACCATTTTTTGAATGTCCGATTTTTGTTGAGCCGTAGTTGCTAGATTTTTCGCGAGCCAAATTGAAACCGTGAGGCCCTGACGCGATTTCAACCACGGCGGCGGCAGCACTTCGTGCTTCAGCAATTCCAAACCAGCACGTGCCAACCAAGCCACCATTTGCTCACTCGCCAATCCTAAGCGCCGATGCGCATGGCCACTGCGAAGTTCTTCCAACTCATGCGGTGCAAAATCAACAATTAACAGCCTGCCCTCAGGCGAAAGAATCCGCCGCGCTTCGAGCAAGGCGCGCAAAGGTTCATCAAGAAAATGCAGAACTTGGTGGATGGTGACAAGATCGGCAAATCCATCTGCAAATGGCAAAGCATATATATCAGCTTGCCGCACTTGCGCGTTGCGCAAATTCTGCCGTTCAATATTGGCCCGCGCTATGGCCAACATTTCGCGGTTCATATCTAAACCATAAAGGTGTGCCGCACGCCCGCTCAACAGTTCCAACACGCGGCCCGTACCAGTGCCCAGATCCACGACATTCTCGAAGCGCTCATCACTTAAAAGTGCGAGCATAGAATTTTCCACATCGGCTTCGTGCACATGCAGTGAGCGCAACTTAGCCCAATCGGCTGCACTTGCATTGAAATAGGCAGATGCGGTTTCATTGCGTTGCCGACGCACTTCGTCAAACCGCGCCAAATCACCAGTTAATAGATGATCACCACCTGGTAGCAGCTCGACCAAGGCCTGTGAGAGAGCACCGCTGCGACCCGATTCACGCAAGCGAAACAAAACCCAATTGCCCTCCTTGTGCCGGCTGATCAGTCCAGCCTCCGTCATCAGCTTAAGGTGGCGGCTCACCCGAGGCTGGCTTTGGCCCAGCACATAAGTAAGCTCAGTCACATTGAGTTCGCCGTGCGCCAACACAAACAATATCCTCAACCGCGTGGTTTCAGCTACAGCCTTCAATCCTGATAGAAGTTCATCCATTCAGCTCTCCTGAAAAAACTATATAAACATATCGTTATATAGACAAGGAGAAAAATAGCGCTTTCCGGCATTTTTATGTCGTATATTGACTCAATTGTGAAAAGTATCTTGATTTTTTTTGCATATCGCTTCAATAGCCACAGTTATGTACGAAATGCCGTCAATAAAGGTCGAGTAGTACAAGAATCTTAAGAGAGGCAGCCATGGCGTCCACCCTTTCCCGTCGTAATTTTAGCAGACTTCTTCTGGGCTCAAGCCTTGTGCCCATATGGGCTGGAGCGGCCGTGGCTGACATTGGAGCAAGCGCTTATGTGCAAAAATTAGGCGAAGACGTCATCCGCTTGGCCAATGGTGGCCAGCGCGGCGACAAGGCGCTACAGCGCAGGTTTGCTGCACTGTTAAATCGCTACATTAGCATACCTAATATTTCAAAGTTTTCCTTAGGCCCCCGCCAGCGAGATTTACCGCCGGCTGACAAAGCCATGTTTTATGATCTTGTCGCCAATTACGCAGCGGCGTTATTTGTTTGGTATGTTGACGATTTCAAGGGTGACGTCTTGGAAATTACAAAAACAGTAGAACAGGGAAAATTCACAACAGTTGACGCCATGATAAAAGGCGGCGGACTGATAGGTGAACAAATGCGCTGGCGTGTGACTGGATCCGGAGGAAACTACCGTATTGCTGATCTCAACATTAAAGGTGTGTGGCTGACGATTTCGATGAAAAAGCTTTTTGCCGATACCTTGAAAGCCTCTGACGGCGATTTCCAAGCTCTTTACGCAAAACTGCGTGAAGCTGAAACCTGGTAACAATTTACCAATCATTAACCATGGCTGGCCGACATGGCTTCTGGTAAAACGCGAATCATGATCACACGCCGCACTTTGTTTTCGCTCTCCTTAGTTGCACTGGCATCGCCAGCGCAGGCGGCTGATCATCCTTCAGTGGAATTCATGAATAGGGTTGGCAAAGACTTGCTGCATGCCCACCGCATTGGCACAGTCTCATCGTTCCAGCGTGTCATCCAACGCTATGCCGATGTAGGCGGCATCGCTGAGTATAGTTTAGGCCAATATAGTGTCAGCGGCGGCCAGAAAAGCGATTACCAGCGTGGCGTGGCAAAATTCATGTCACGTTATTTCGCTGAACAATCCCGCGATTATCCAGTAGCCAAATATGAAATTGGTGAAGCAACAGTCGCCGACAATAAAGATATTTCTGTAACCACAAAAGTGTTCATGATGGCAGGTCAAACCTATAGTGTAACGTGGCAACTTTCATGGATTGGTGGCCAATATAAAGTGGTCGATGCCAGATTCCTCGGTTTCTCAATGGTCAACCAGCAGCGCAGCCTGTTCACGTCTTATGTGAGCAAACACAACGGCAATGTTGGTGATTTGATCAAGGCACTTAATAGATAAGCCTCGTTAACTCCGAAGTGGCAAACAGAACTATGCGAATATTATTCTTAGCAGCAACAGTTCTTGGCCTTGCGGCATGCTCAAGTGGGCAAGGCTCTCTTTTGTATGAAACTGAAGGGGTTAGCCAACCAGAGCAATCCTGCGCGGTGGACCCTCGCAATTTCGCCAAGGCCGAACCTGTAAAAGATTTCAGCGCAGGTAATGGGTGTGGTGTTGCCAACGGTTACCGCATTTTTGCAAGCAGTGGCGTGAGTTTCAGTCAGCCAGCCACAGTCACCTGCAATGTGGCCAACACCTTTAACTCTTGGCTGCAGGATGCTGTGCAGCCCCGCGCATCAGAAATCTATGGCTCAAAAGTTATAGCAATAAGAATCGCCGCCTCTTATGCCTGCCGCCCCCGCAACAATGTGCACGGCGCAAAACTCAGCGAACATGGCATGGGCAACGCCATTGATGTATCGGGCTTCACGCTTGCCGATGGTCGCGTAATTTCTGTAGAGAGCGATTACTATGGGTCGCGCGCCAACAAGGAGTTCTTGCGGACCATTCGAAGCGAAGCCTGCGGGCCATTCCATACCGTGTTGGGCCCCGGTTCAGATGCCAGCCATAACGACCACCTGCATTTCGATTTGCAAAAGATGCGGAGTGGCGGGCCTTATTGCCATTAAACGCGTTTAACTGGCGCCTTGCTGCCAAACCAAACGCAAATTGCCACCAGCGCCGCGGATTGCTGAAATCACTGCGGCATCTTATTACGCAACCAAACTGGAGCAATTTTTGGTCTTGCTGCCACCGCTTCATAATGAGATTTGATATTTGGGCAGCGCTGAAACAGGGCATGCAAATCTGGGGCCCAGCTGACCAGCATGGCTGCATAAATATCGACCGCACTGAAGGTCTCACCTAATATATAAGGCCCCTCACCTAACTCATTGGCAAATATCGAAAAATCACGTTCCATATGGTCACGCGCTTTGGCCTTGATACCCTCTGCATGAGAGACATCTGTTGAGTAGCGCTCAGGATAAAAATAGCGCAGATCAGCCATGTAAACTGAACTGGCAAAATAAAGCATCCAGCGCAAATAGGTTGAGCGCTGCGGCGCATGCAGAGCTGGGGCCAAGCCCGCTGCTGGATACAAATCCGCCAGGTAAATCATGATGGCTGCACTCTCCGTCATCACGCTGTCATCTGCCAGTCGCAAAGCGGGGACCTCACCGCGAGGATTAACTTTGAATATTGCATCTGAAAGTGAACCATCTGCCAAGCGCAACACGTCTTCCACATGGTATTCTGCGTCAACTTCGGCGAGCAGCGCTTCAACAGCAGCTGAACCTGAACCTGGTCTGCCATAAACAGTGTACATGAACTTCTCCTTTAGCCTTCGGCAAATAGCCGCTATACGTCCGTTGAATCAAGAACCAAGAATGGCAACTGATATGGTGCAAGCCCCGACGCGCCGCAATGTGCGGTTTTCTTACTCAACGGCAGATCAGCCGTTGCTGCAGCGCGCAGTGATTCAAGCCATCGAAAAAATTGGCGGCCAGCGCAAGCTGAAAAAGCTCTATATTCAACATCAGGAAAACCTTTCGCGCGGTGATAGCTTTTTTGATTCTGCCATGCGGCTGCTCCGCATTAACGTCACCCATGATGAACATCTGACACTCACCCCAAAAACTGGCCCAGTGGTCTTCATTTCGAACCATCCCTATGGCGTGCTTGATGGCATCACGCTCACGTGGCTTGCCCTCAAAGTGCGGCCAGACACTAAAGTGCTGGCCAATGATGTGCTGTGCCAGGCGCCAGAAGCCGCAGCACATTTATTGCCCGTGGCCTTTGCTCCAACGCGTGAAGCGCGCGAAACCAACGTGAATTCCCGCAGGCAAGCCCAGGATTGGCTAAAGCAAGGCGGTGCCGTAGGCATTTTCCCGGGCGGCGGTGTTTCCACCTCAGAACAACCCCACAAAGGCCAAGCTGTTGATTTGGCTTGGGCGCCATTTACAGCCAAATTGATCCGTATGAGCAAAGCCACCGTGGTGCCGGTTTTCTTTACCGGCCAAAACAGCCGCCTGTTCCAACTTGCAAGCCATCTCAGCCTAACCTTGCGCCTTTCATTGGTGTTCCGCGAAACTGCGCGCCGCATTGGCACAGATTTGGCCGTGCGCGTGGGCAAACCCATCCCCTTCAGCGAAATTGAACACCTCACTGAACGTGAAGATTTAATGCGCGAATTGCGCAAGCGC
>JANOUE010000077.1:0-3925 GCA_031416755.1 Hyphomicrobiales bacterium | reverse complement strand
GAAATAGGTCACTTTGCACTTTTGCTGGCTTTGCTGACCAGCATAATTCAAGCCAGTCTACCACTTTATGGCGCGCACCGCCAAGACCGAGGCTTGATGGCTCTTGCAAGCTACGCAGGTGTAATTTCATTTCTGCTGGTTGCCACCGCATTTCTGGCGCTTGCAACATCTTTCGTGACTGATGATTTCTCAGTGAAGCTAGTAGCCTCAGGGTCTCAAATTGCTAAACCCCTCATCTATAAAATCACCGGCGTGTGGGCTAACCACGAAGGCTCAATGCTATTGTGGGTTTTAATCCTTGTAGTTTTTGCAGCTATGATCGCAATGTTCGGCCTAAACTTGCCCGCCCCGCTCAAAGCCCGTGTGCTCGCCATTCAAGGCATGATCGCAACAGCGTTTCTCGCATTCTTGGTTTTCACATCAAACCCGTTTGAAAGATTATTAAATCCACCACTTGATGGCACCGGCATGAACCCGATTTTGCAAGATCCTGGCCTCGCCATCCATCCGCCTACTCTCTACATGGGTTACGTTGGATTTTCGGTGGCTTTTGCTTTTGCCGTGGCCGCATTGATTGAAGGCAAAGTTGATGCGGCCTGGGCACGCTATGTTCGCCCGTGGGTATTGATAGCGTGGTGCTTTCTGACCATTGGCATAACGCTTGGCAGCTTCTGGGCTTATTACATTTTAGGCTGGGGCGGCTGGTGGTTTTGGGACCCGGTTGAAAACGTGTCGTTCATGCCGTGGCTTGCTGGCACCGCACTTTTGCATTCGGCATTGGTTGTGGAAAGACGCCATGCTCTGGTGTCTTGGACAATACTGCTTTCCATTCTCACATTTTCGCTGAGCCTGATCGGCACATTCGTAGTGCGCTCCGGCGTTCTCGCCAGCGTACATTCATTTGCAACTGACCCCGCACGCGGCACCTTTATTTTAATGATTATAGTGCTAGCAACAGGTGGCGCATTGATCCTCTATGCCTTGCGCATTCCAGCCGTGCGCCAAGGCGCACCCTTTGCAGCCGTCAGCCGCGAGAGCAGCTTGGTATTGAACAACGCCCTGCTCATCGTGGCCACTGCAACTGTGTTCATTGGAACATTCTATCCACTGGTGATAGATCTCATCGGCCGCGATAAAATTTCTATTGGACCTCCATATTATAACCAAACATTCGTACCACTGTTCATTCCACTCTTGATGGCAATGGTGATTGGGCCATTCTTGAAATGGAAGCGTGATGACCTTAGCCCTGCCCTCAAGAAGTTGAACATTCCTCTTACAATTGCCCTCTGCGCCATAACAGCAGTGGTCGTGTGGAATGCGGGCAATCACATTCTCACAGCTTTTGGTCTTGGCCTATCGGCATGGGTGATTGCCGGATCGTTCTGGGTTTTGGCCAAACGCACTAAACTCGGTGCCGTTTCACTTTCACAATCATTTGCAATCTTGCGCGCAACACCGCGTGCTTATCTGGGTTTATTCTTTGCTCATGTTGGGCTTGGCTTTGTTGTCGGTGCAATCGCTACGGTCACAACCTGGCAACAAGAGAATGTTCTGGCGATGAAAACCGGAGACGTAGCAAAAATTTCAACTTATGGCGTAAAGCTGATTAAAGTGGAATCTGTTCCCGGCCCAAATTATAATGCTGAGCGCGGCACCTTCGAACTCTCATCAGGCGGCCTGCCCTTCAAACTGTTGACAGCTGAGCGGCGTTTCTATCCGCTGCAACAAGTGCAAACCAGTCAAACCGGAATCCGCACAAATCTCTTCTCCAATGTTTACATTGCATTGGGTGAAGCAGACAATTCCGGCGGCTGGACTGTGCGATTATATTACCACCCCTTGGCGCCTTGGCTTTGGATCGGCGGCTTCACCATGGCGCTTGGCGGATTTATTTCACTCTCGGATCGCAGGTTCCGCGTCGGCGTTGGTCAGTTGAGTAAGCCTTCATGAACAAGAGAAACTCATGCCAAAAATTACAGTTACTGCTGCTAAATTTATGTGTGACGCTAGCACTTTTGAGTCCCGCCTATGCGGTGCAACCTGACGAGGTCCTTAAAAACCCCGTATTGGAAACACGCGCCCGCACTATAAGCCAAGACTTGCGCTGCCTCGTCTGCCAAAATCAATCGATTGATGACTCAGAAGCGCCCTTAGCTAAAGATTTGCGCGTGATCGTGCGTGAGAGACTAAAGGCCGGCGATTCCGATGCGCAAGTGTTCGATTATATTGTCGCGCGTTATGGCAACTATGTATTGCTGAAACCGCCCTTCCAAACCGATACTTATCTTTTGTGGACAGCACCATTTTTGCTGATGCTGCTGGCACTCGCTGTTGCATTCAATTATTTGCGCAAACGCCCCATGCTTGAAGAAGAATCTCTCGAAGACCTGAAGGAAGACTAGAATGAGCTTGTGGCTGTTGATAACTATTTTATGCAGCGCTACCGCAGTTGGGCTTTCGATTCCATTGATCCGCCGCTTTGAGAGCGTGAACGCCAGCACCATGGATGAAGCTGTTTACAAAGATCAACTGCAAGAGGTTGAGAGGGATTTGCAAGCTGGTACCATTAATGGGCCAGAAGCTGTTTTGGCAAAAGTTGAAATTCAACGCCGGTTAGCAAGCTTAGAAAAGAATGTGACCGAGGCTCGACCCATAACAAAGTGGTGGCGGAATGCTGCGTTGATTGCGACTGCGAGCTTCGTAATTTTGGGCAGCGTCAGTCTCTACAATATTATGGGCAGCCCTGACATGCCTTCCGCCGTTTCCCAACATGAGAAACTATCAGCGCCCTCCACAACGCCAACGCCTCCTGAAGTTGCTGCTTTGGTAGCTAAATTGTTAACCCACCTCAAAGCCAATCCCAAAGATGCTGAAGGCTGGCGCATGTTGGGTTGGTCGCAGTTCAATCTCCAAAAATACCCGCAATCGGCTGACGCTTATGCCAAGGCCTTAAGCATTGATCCAACCAACACAGATTACAAATCAGCTTATGCAGAGTCTCTGGTGCAAATGGCACAAGGCATTGTTACACCAAAAGCCAGAGTACTCATTGCAGAAGTCTTGGCCAAACAACCCAAAGATTCACGCGGACGTTTTTATGATGCCCTTGCATATGAACAATCAGGCGATCAATCCGCAGCACTTGATCGGTGGTTAGCCCTGCTTGCCGACACACCACCAGACGCTGGTTGGCGTGAAGATGTGAAGCGACGTATCTCCGATCTTGCAAAAGCCACCGGACGCGATGTGAGTGCGGCATTGGCCATGGCAAATGGCGATCAAAAAAACATGATCAATGCTATGGTCGAGCGCTTGGCGGCAAAACTGGCTGCCAATCCAAACGACCTTGAAGGATGGCTGCGCCTGATGCACTCCTATCAAGTCTTAGGCGACACAGCAAAAGCCAGAAATGCGTTAGCCACAGCGCTGTCGACATTTGCAGCCGAGAAAGCCACCACGGATAAAATCAAAGCCGCCGCATCAGAGTTAGGTTTGAATTAGCAATGCCATAGTCTAGTCCCCAAGCCGGAAGTGATACGCGCACACTTAAGCCTCGCAAATCTACTTCACCAACTCTGCAATTGATGAACTCACCCAAACAAACCAAGGTCAGGCAAATTGCACCACGAAGGTGGGCATGACCAGATGCAGGCGCGATGGTTCAATCATAATTCAGTCCGCACCACCTTGAACACTTAGAAATAAATCCCTCAGGATGAGGGAAATGAATCACACGCTTAGAGCAGTATGAGTTTTTGATGGAATGAAGTGCCTCTCGATTTGCAGACACTTTGCCCCTTTAGAATGAGGCCAGGAGACGATCATGGGACAGGGTAATTTCACTGAAGATTTCAACCCGCAATCACCACCACCGATCCATCACATCGCTTTTGGAGTGTTGGCCAATAAGTGTTCGAAAATC
>JANOUE010000076.1:0-24655 GCA_031416755.1 Hyphomicrobiales bacterium | reverse complement strand
TCCGAAACTGCCCTTCGGCCACTATCTTCATTTGTAGCTCTAATGGCAGTATTTCTGCCACGACTCTATCTATCCACAAGGGCGAAGCCAAATACCAGAACGCATTTCCCGCCACAAAACCAATTGTTCCAGCGACGAGGGCTGTGGTGAT
The DNA here is from genome assembly GCA_031416755.1 of Hyphomicrobiales bacterium. Taxonomy (GTDB): domain Bacteria; phylum Pseudomonadota; class Alphaproteobacteria; order Rhizobiales; family Aestuariivirgaceae; genus Aestuariivirga. The sequence continues at coordinate 24,504 of JANOUE010000076.1, read as the reverse complement.
AATTCTGCGCGACATGATTTTCTCCTTTAGTTTACAAAAATAACTAACGGACATTATTGGTTACAGCAAATCACAATCAAGATTTCGAATTTACGGTGTGACTTGATGGCAACGCAATATTCAATGGCTATAAATTGTTTTCCACATATCCCTCAAAATTCTGAGCTACGCAAATCATTTACGTCACATAGTTCCCTTCAAATCACAATTGCAAATGTGGCTGAAATTTGTCATAGCTGCCCAATCTTCCAGCACCGCGCAGTGAAGCGTGAGTCGATCACGGCCATCGGTCAGGGTTCTGGAGCAACAACAACTTTTGACCAAAGGTTTCATCATGTTCAACACACTCTGGCTGATTGTGCTCGCAGGCGTCCTCTCGCTTGTTTATGGGCTCATCACCACTAAAAATCTTATGGCGGCAGACCAAGGCTCGGCCCGCATGCAAGAAATTTCAGCCGCTGTGCGCGAAGGCGCATCGGCTTATTTGAAACGCCAATATCAAGCCATCGCTATCGTAGGCGCGGTGATTTTTCTCATCGCTTGGTATCTGCTCGGCGGTTATTCCGCAGCGGGCTTCCTCATCGGCGCAGTTCTTTCAGGTGCGGCAGGCTTCATCGGCATGAACGTGTCGGTGCGCGCTAACGTGCGCGTGGCGCAAGCCGCAACCAAGTCTCTCGCTGGTGGACTAGACCTTGCATTTAAAGCGGGTGCCATCACGGGCCTGCTGGTTGCTGGCCTTGGTCTCCTTGGGGTCACATTGTATTTTGGTTTCCTTACCGGCTCGATGGGCTTAGCGCCAACCAGCCGCACAGTGATTGATGCGTTGATTGCGCTTTCGTTTGGCGCATCGCTCATTTCAATTTTTGCGCGTCTCGGCGGCGGCATCTTTACCAAAGGTGCAGACGTGGGCGGCGACATGGTGGGAAAAGTTGAAGCAGGCATCCCAGAAGATGATCCACGCAACCCAGCAACCATTGCTGATAACGTGGGCGACAATGTGGGCGATTGCGCCGGCATGGCCGCTGACTTGTTCGAAACTTATGTAGTGACAACTGTTGCCACCATGGTGCTTGCCGCGATTGTGCTGCCAGATGCCATGAAACTCGCTGGCATGGTTTTGCCATTGGCAATCGGTGGCGCCTGTGTGATCACCTCGATCATCGGCACATACTTTGTAAAGCTCGGCGCCAACAATAACATTATGGGTGCTTTGTATAAGGGCATCATTGCAACAGGCGTATTTTCGCTCGCTGCACTTTATCCGGTGATGAGTTATATGTTCGGCGACATGAACGCTGATCTCGGTGGCTTTACCCCAACCAGCTTGTTCTATTGTGGCGTTGCCGGATTGGTGATCACCGGGTTGATTATCTGGATCACGGAATATTACACGGCAACAGGCAAGCGCCCGGTGAACTCGATTGCCGAAGCCTCAATCACTGGCCACGGCACCAACGTGATCCAAGGCTTGGCTGTCTCGATGGAAGCTACAGCAATTCCAGCTTTGATTATTATTGCGGGCATCTTGGTCACGTTCAACCTCGCAGGCCTGTTTGGCATTGCTGTCGCAGTAACCACAATGTTGGCTCTGGCTGGCATGGTTGTGGCCCTTGATGCGTTTGGTCCCGTAACCGATAACGCCGGCGGCATTGCTGAAATGGCGGGCCTGCCAAAAGAAGTGCGCCACAACACCGATGCGCTTGATGCTGTGGGCAACACCACCAAAGCTGTAACCAAAGGCTATGCCATTGGCTCGGCTGGTCTTGGTGCTCTGGTATTGTTTGCGGCCTACACGCAAGATTTGAAGTTCTTTGCGGCAACTGCGGCACCGGGCTCATTCTTCGAAAACGTGAACGTCACCTTCGATCTCTCCAGCCCCTATGTTGTGGTGGGCCTGTTGTTCGGCGGCTTGTTGCCATATCTCTTCGGCGGCATGTCGATGACGGCAGTTGGCCGCGCAGCGCAAGCTGTGGTGGTTGAAGTGCGCCGCCAGTTCCGTGAACATCCTGGCATTATGAAGGGCACTGAAAAGCCTGATTATGCCAGAGCTGTGGATCTGCTCACCAAGGCTGCGATCAAGGAAATGATTATTCCTTCGATGCTTCCAGTGTTCTCACCCATCGTGGTCTTCGTCGTGATCAACGCAATTGCTGGCAAAGCCGAAGCTTTCTCCGCCGTGGGCGCCATGCTCATGGGTGTGATTGTAACAGGCCTGTTCGTGGCCATCTCCATGACCGCAGGCGGCGGCGCGTGGGATAACGCCAAGAAAAGCTTTGAAGATGGCTTCGTGGATAAAACTGGCAAAAAGCATTTGAAAGGCTCAGAAGCCCACAAAGCTTCTGTGACCGGCGACACCGTAGGCGATCCCTACAAAGACACCGCAGGCCCCGCCGTTAACCCGATGATCAAGATCACCAACATCGTGGCCTTGTTGATGCTGGCGGTGCTGGCCGGGCATTAAATTTTCTGAATATCAAATACTAAAGCCGGAACAGAAATGTTCCGGCCTTTTTTATTTCCCCATCTTTTATTCAATCTCATCCCAGCAGTGGATTTTTGGTCTTCAACTTCGGAAACCGTGAGAAATCACGATCCGCCGTCCACAACTCGCTTACCCCATGCTGCAAACAAATGGCGGCAATGCGGGCGTCATGGATTTGTCCCGCGCGCAATTTATTAATAATTGCAAGCTCTGAAAGTGTCTCGAGGTGATGCAAGCCCTCGCCAAGAAAAATTAGATGTCCCGATTCCTGCCAAGCATACAGTTGGGCAAATACTTGCCGCATATCGGATGCGTTGGCAATGAATTTGCCATTGGTCACCACAGCAATAAATTCATGTACGCATGGCCAAGGAATTGCCCAATGCAGCGGGGCTTCAGCAAGGGCCTTGATTGCTTGTGCCGCATGATTGTGAAAGGGCGATTCACCACGATGAGCGTAAACTAGAATGTTAGTGTCAACAGCAATCAAGCGCCGCGATCCTCATAGATCAGATCACGAATTTCTTCCCAGCTTTTGCCTTCAAGTCCCCAAGGTTCGCCAGGTTTTCCAACCGACATATCCCTCAGCTTGAACGGTTTCTTCTTTTTCTGCTCGCGTTCAACAACATGCTGCAAACCCTCTTGCATCAGTGCGCGCAGGGTGGTTTTGTTTTTGACCGCAATCTTTTGGATTTCCGCCAAAAGCGCATCAGGAATTTGAACTGTGGTTTTCATAATATGGCTAGCCATATCACAAAATATGGCCAGCCGTCAAACTAAAGGCCCTAAAGCCGCTTCTTCAACAAATCGGTGGGTGCTGTGCCCTTGCCACTGAAAATCTCGCGCAGGATTGAAAATTCGCTGCCGGCAATCACAGTTTTGCGGGAGTTAATATTGATGATCTTGCCCTCGGCCAAGCCATATTGCGCCATGCCTGCAACTTGATCAGCCTTATTGAAGCGCACGGCTATCACTTCGCGGTTGGTTTCAACTGGCGAGAGAAATGCGCGGCCCTGCGTTATGCTCGAGATGTAATAATAACTGTCGCCCTGAAAATTAATTGAGGCGGTGGTGGACGGCGAGCCGAGAATGCCTTCAACTTCGCTTTTGCTCATGCCTTCAGAAAGTTGCGAAAATGAACCCGCTTTAGCAATATAGCCTCGGCGGTTGATCTCTGGCGAACATCCAGCCATAAGCAGCACAAGTGCAACAAGGCCAAACCGTCTCGAAACTTTCATGCTCAATTTTCGCTTCCACAAATCACTATTTCAAACCTTTTGCATCGAACTGAACAGGAGGGCAAGTCATTGATCTTTCAAAGCTTGTTTGGCCGCAAAGCCAATCCGACGGCAGCTGTCTATAATGCGATTGTGGCATCGGCACGGCAACCTAAATTTTACGCTCAATTGGCTGTACCCGATAGTTTAGATGGCCGATTTGATATGATCGTGTTGCATTTATTTTTGCTGCTTGACCGCATGAAGGGCGAAGATGAAAAATTTCGCCAGAACCTCACCGATTATTTTTTTAATGATATGGATCGTTCATTGAGAGAAATCGGCGTGGGTGATTTGGCGGTTGGCAAGAAAGTGCGCAAAATGGCTGAGGCATTTTATGGCCGGGTGAACGCCTATCAAAACGCAAAAGAGCAGGGCGAGGCGCAATGGGCACAGGCATTGCAACGCAATATTTACGGTGGCGAAAATTCTCTTCATGTGAATGAATTAGTAAATTGGGTTGAGGCCAGCACCAAGAAACTTGCAGCGCAATCCGCTGCTGATATTCTGAACGCAAAGGTGGAGTTTGCATGAAACCAAAACCCGTATCTGTTGAGTTCTCGCGGCCCCTATTAACTGACCGTGTGCCGCGCAAAGGTTCGCATGAAGTTTTTGCCGCCGAACCAAATGAACTTTTGGCTTTGGCCAAACGCTTTGATTTGCCAACACTGCACAGCCTTAAAGCACACCTGATTGCCATGCCGTGGCGCGGAGGCGGATTGAAGGTGACGGGCAAAGTGCTAGCGGAATTGGAGCAAGTCTCGGTGATCAGTCTTGAAGCATTCCGCAGCACAGCGAGTTTCGAAGTGGAGCGTTATTTTCTGCCAGAAAGGATGATCGTCGAAACGTCTGAGGATGATGTAGATCAAATTGAAAATGGCGAGATAGACTTGGGTGAATTGGTGTCTGAGGCCATGGCACTAGAACTTGATCCTTACCCACGCAAGCCAGGCGAGGCCTATGATGAAGCACGAGATGATTCTGCTGAAATCGTAGAGCTGAAGCCATCGCCCTTCGCAAATCTTGGCAGGCTTGCCAAGAAGACTGAATAAAACGTGGATTTTGGCTGCAAAAATTAACCTTGTCTCCTCGCCACAAGGCTTTATCTTGGCGCGAAACCAACGAATGGGAATTCCAGATTTTGAGTAAGCAAGACTTCACTTTAGCCCTTGATGCCATGGGCGGTGATAAGGGGCCGGAAATTGTGATTCCGGCTGCTGCACTTGCTATCCAGCGTTATCCAAATATGAAGATTATTTTTTTTGGCGATGAGTCGCGCATTGCACCGTTGCTTGCGCAATACCCAAAGCTAGAATCAGTTGCCAAAATCCGTCATGCCGAAGTTTCAATCGCCATGCATGATAAGCCAAGCCAAGCTTTGCGCCGTGGGCGCAATAAAAGTGGAATGTGGCAAGCAATTGATGCTGTGCACACGGGCCAAGCCGCAGCCGTAGTATCAGCCGGCAATACGGGCGCACTGATGGCCATGTCGCGGTTCATCTTGCGCACCCTGCCTGGGATTGAACGCCCCGCCATTGCAGCAATTTGGCCCAACACTGTAGGCCAAAGCGTAGTGCTGGATGTGGGGGCCACTGTGGGGGCCGATGCGCGCCAACTCATTGAGTTTGCCATCATGGGTGAAGCCATGGCCAGCTGCTTATTCAAAATTGAAAGGCCGCGTGTTGGACTTCTCAACATCGGCGTAGAAGAAGTCAAAGGCAATGAAGCAGTGCGCGAAGCCGGCCGCTTGCTGCGCGCCCTCAATTTGCCGCTGAATTATATTGGCTATGTGGAAGGCGATGACATTGGCAAGGGCACCGCAGATGTTGTGGTGACCGAAGGTTTCACTGGAAACGTCGCTCTTAAAACGGCCGAAGGCACGGCCAAAATGGTCACTGCATTCTTGCGTTCGGCGATGACCGCAAACCTGTTCTCGAAGATTGGCGCCTTTTTTGCCCGCAATGCATTTGATGCATTCAAAGACCGCATGGATCCGCGCAAGCATAATGGTGGCGTATTTGTGGGCCTTAATGGCGTAGTGGTAAAAAGCCACGGTGGCACAGATGCGTTAGGGTTTGCCACGGCAATCGATGTGGCAGTTGATATGGTCAATAATGGTTTGATTGCAAAAATTGCGGCTGATGTTGAATCTGTCAACAGCATCCTTGCACAAGACAGTAAAGCAGCGGAGTAAAAACTTATGATAAGATCCGCACTCAAAGGTATTGGTTCAGCACTACCTCAGCGCATAATGACCAATGCCGATATGGCCAAAATCGTCGATACCACCGATGAGTGGATAGTTGAGCGCACCGGCATCAAAGCACGGCATATAGCCGGTGTTGGTGAGACCACGCGCACCCTTGCCGTAGCCGCAGCCCAGAAAGCCTTGGCCCATGCAAACATGACGGCAGATCAAATTGATTTAATTATAGTTGCAACCTCAACACCCGATCAAACTTTTCCAGCAACAGCAACAATGGTGCAGGCCGATCTTGGAATTACCGTGGGTGCCGCCTTTGATGTGCAAGCCGTATGCTCTGGATTTGTTTTTGCACTCACAACTGCCGATGCATTGCTGAAAGCTGGCCAGTTTAAATCGGCATTGATAATAGGCTCTGAAACTTTTTCACGTATCCTTGATTGGACTGACCGCGGAACCTGTGTGTTATTCGGCGATGGGGCCGGGGCTGTGGTACTTGAAGCAATCGAAGGCAATGGCACCAACGACGACACTGGAATCTTGGCGACTAAAATCCATTCTGATGGGCGCTATCATAATAAACTCTATGTTGATGGTGGGCCATCGACCACGCAAACTGTTGGTTATTTGCGCATGGAGGGCCGAGAGGTCTTCAAACATGCTGTAGGCAAAATATCATCCGTCATGGAAGAGGTGGCTTCCATCGCTGGCATTAAGCCAACTGATGTCGATTGGTTCGTGCCGCACCAAGCCAACCGCCGCATTTTGGAAGGCACCGCCAAAAAATTAGGACTTGATGAAAACCGCATTGTGATCACGCTGGATAAACATGGCAACACATCTGCCGCGTCCATACCTCTGGCCTTCGACGAAGCCGTGCGCGATGGCCGCATCCAACGTGGACAGCTGGTTTTGATTGAGGCCATGGGTGGCGGCTTCACCTGGGGTGCAGCCTTGCTGCGCTATTAAGAAACTGTTCTAACATATTGAGATAGCACATTCTTATCTTGACCAAACACAAATTGCAAAATACTATGATGCAAATTGAAAAGGGGCTCCAATGAGTAATAAAACTCTGACACGCGCCGATTTGACTGAACTTGTTCATAGCGATATCGGATTGTCTCGCACAGAATCAGCTGACATGGTCAATACCGTTTTAGATCTGGTTTCGGATTCTTTGACAGAAGGGCATTCTGTTAAACTTTCGTCATTCGGCACTTTCATGGTGCGCAGCAAGCGCGCGCGCATGGGGCGCAACCCGAAAACGGGTGAGGAAGTTCCAATCACGCCACGTCGTGTGCTGGTGTTCAGACCAAGTCAGGTGATGAAAAACATCATCAATGGTTTGGAGCCGGGCGACGTAGATTAATCCCATATCAGGGATAAGAGGGGCGACAATTGGAAAAATCACCTGATGCATTCAGAACCATCAGCGAGGCAGCTGAAGAACTGAATGTTCCACAACACGTGTTGCGATTCTGGGAAACCCGCTTTGCACAAATAAAGCCGATGAAACGTGCCGGTGGCAGGCGCTATTATCGCCCTGCCGATATTGAACTGCTCAAAGGCATTCACACTCTGCTTTATTCGCAAGGCTACACTATTCGCGGTGTGCAACGCATTCTGAAAGAAGAGAATTCAGCTTATGTAGTTGGCATTGGCCGTGGCGAAGTTATGCCACGCAAAAGCGATTTGGCTAAAGAAGGTGCACCCCCTCCAGGCACTGCAAAAGCAGCCCCGCGCGCTGGAGCACCTGCTCCAGGCCGCGCACCACTGGCTCGCAGCTTGGATTCCCCACCCCAGATCATCCACAAGCTGTCGAGTGCCCAAGCAGACGCATTGAAGCTCGCGTTGAAGGACCTTTCAGACGCCCGTAAAATGCTTGATCCCGCTACGAAGTGAATAAGCTTGCTAGGGAAAGAGGGCTGCCGCGATGACTCTTACCCGCATGATCGGAATGTTAGCGGGCCTCTTCGGAATCCGCTTAGGAGGCGCAGTTCTAAATTTCCTGAGCCAAATTATTTTCGCGCGCCTGTTCGCACCGGAAGATGTTGGTATAATTTTTCTTGCGATGAGCACCGCAGCATTTTTAGGACTGGTCGGAACAGTGGGTTATCCATGGCTGGCACAGACCCAACTTCCGAGATTCGAAACACTTGGCCTCCATAAAATTCAACGGGCTTTTCATGCCGCATTTTTGCGTGATGGCTTTATCGCATTTGTAGCGATTTGCACTTTGGCCTTTGCGGTTTCAGTTATCTGGCCTCAGCCAATTGCGGTGCAGCTGGCATTATTGTTTGGCTGCATAGCAACCCCAGCTTCAATGCTGATGCGCTATGACAGTGCAGTCGCAAATTCGCAGCGGAAATTTGCACTCTCTTATGTTCCAGATTTTCTCGTGAGACCCGTCATATTGCTTGGTTATGTATTAGCAATGGAATTTGCCGGCATTCACCTCTCAGTGGTTCATGCCATAATTGCCTTTGTGGTGTGTCTGCATATTACAAATATTCTGCAAGCTTATGTCTTAGGCCGTGATGGCGCGGTACCGTCGGATTTAAAGTTCTCAAATGCAAAACTAACCCGCGCACTTCGTCCGCGTGCCATGTCTCTGGCGATTGTTGCTGCTGTTGCAACTTCATTTGCTGATATAGTAACTTTAGTTGCGGGCATGCTTTTGCCCAGTACAGAACTAGCATCAGTTGCCGTTGCAGTTCGCCTTGCGGCGATCGCTGGCTTTGTAATTCAAATTACCCAGCAATTTATCCTGCCCGATCTCAGTGCAGCCTTGACCAAACGTGAACATGGTGAAGCCATGCATTTGCTGCTCCGTTTGAACCTCATGACAATTGCCACAATTGCTGCAGCTCTCATCGGTGCAGCACTTTTCGGCCATTGGGCGCTTGCCATTTTCGGATCATCATATGTGAGCGCTTGGTCATTGTTGGTTGCCTTAATGATTGGCCAATCCATCCGAGCCTTCAGTGGCATGAATCAACAACTTCTATCAATTGCCGGTTACCAAGCGCAAACTGCAGGCGCCTGCATCGTTGCCCTCATATTCCTAGTTGTCGGTTCTATTTTGGGCGTGCGGCTTTTTGGAGCGCAGGGCATTGGCTATGCAGTCATTGGTGCTGAACTTGTTTGGAGCATCATGTTAGCGGCCCAAGCGCAAAACCTAACAGGCAGGCGCGGCGATATATTTTGGGTGTTGAAACATTCCTCCAAAGCCCAATCGCTTTAACCTTTGCCTTTGCTCACGACAATGCTACACGGCTCATGAAGTCGGAGCGTGGCGCAGCCCGGTAGCGCACTAGTCTGGGGGACTAGGGGTCGCAGGTTCGAATCCTGTCGCTCCGACCAATCACTCAACCGTTTTTCGGTTTGAAGAGTAATCCGAATACGGATGGGTCCAGGCCCTTTCTGGTTCGGAGCACAATAATGGCCCACACATTCCAAATCACAATGCCGCAAGCGCTGGCTATGGCCGCACCCATGCCACCATAAATCGGCACCAATAAAAGTTGGGCTGCAAGCACGAACGCATAACAAGTTCCCATGATTTTCAGATAAGTCGATTCCAGCCCCGTCATCTGCATCAAATAAGCATTGGGACCAGCCATGGAATCTACGAAATATCCAACTGACAAAATCAACAGCACGGCATAAGCGCTGGTGAAACTTGCATCAAATAACCCAAGCAAGTGATGACCAAATAAAACCAAAACCAACAAGCCAGCAATTGTTGAAACAGCAATAGCAATACCTAGCAATCCACACAGGCGCTGCAATTCCCTAAACTTCCCGCTGTGATAATTGGCCGACATCAAGGGTGCCCCAACCAAACCTCCAGCGAGCATCACGAGACCCAAAAGACTCGCAGTCTTTTGCGCAGCAAAATATGATCCAGCTTCTGATGCTGGTGCAAGCGCGCCAACCACCACCACATCCAATTGCTGGATCATCGCATAAAGTACAGCCGAAGCCCATAGCGGTCCAACTGTCTTGCGCCATAGCGGCCATTCTGTTTCAGGTGTGGGCGAGGATAGCTGGCGCATAGCCAATCGGCTTTGACGCAACTGCAGCGCTACGAAGGCCAATTGCAATGCGCCACAGATATAAATTGAAATACGGGCATCCATCTGCGCGCCAAACGCTACAAATATGATGGCAACCACTGGTGCTAAAATCCGCCAGAATATATCTCGCGGTGCCATAGCCCAAATCACTTTACCTTGGGCGCGGAGCAATCCCGAAATATAATCGCCAAAGGCAGCAGCTGAAGCAAAAATTGCAATTGCAATCGGCGCGTCCCAATAACCCAATTTGGGAGTCGCCAATCCTGTGAGTGACAGCAATATGCTAATTATCACCAATGCGCCGCAGCACACTGCAATCCACTTTAGAGACGCATTGGTAAACCCGACAGCGCGGCTTATTTGCCCAAGCGATAAATATTGCGGATAGAACCGCATAACAGCTGTGGCCAACCCGATATCGCAAACAGTCGAAAACAAAATTGCAAGATTAAAGGCGATGCCGAAATAGCCGTAATCTTGCGGATTTAAGATCCGCGCAAACACCACGAACATAATATAACTGAGCGCGGCACCCACCAATTTGATTATGAGCGCCCACAGCCCCGGCCCCAAAAGCTGGTTTAATGCATCCGCGCCAACCGCGCGTTCAAGAAAATTATTGATCCGTTGCATTAGGTTGCAATACCAATCTGCTGTGGCGGCCGATAACGGATAGCAAGAGCAAAGCAGCCCCAATTGAAGCCCAGTATCCAATAAAAGTGCCGCCAATGTTCAGTGTCAATTTGAATGCCCTGAACTACCACAGCAATGAAGCATGAAAAACTCAAAATGGAATAATTTTGCCAAGGCGAACGCGTCATGATTGCCTTCAAACCAGCGACAAAAGACAGCACAATCATGGTGAAATAAGAGATACCCCCGAGCCAGCCATAAGAGGCAAAAGCGTTCAAAAACGTGTTGTGTGGATCGATGCCGAACACAGTTGAATATTTTCCAGGACCAAATCCAAGCGGCAATTGTAGGAGCAGAGGTATTGCATTCAATTGATTGCCGAACCTGCCGGTTTCGCCCTTGTCATAGCTTTTCAAGAGCGTGAAGCGTTCTAAGAAAAGTTCGCGCACCTCTCGATTGGACATGAGGAGTATAAACAACACAGTCAAGATACCAGCAACAGCCACGGTGAAAAATATGATACGTGTGCGCATGGAAGTTGAGGGAGATAATACAAAGGTAAAGCCAACAACCAAAAAAGTTGCAAGTATCACGTTAATCCAAGCGCCACGCGAAAAGGCCAGAAACAAAGCCAAAGCCATAATTAGCAAACTCGCTGCACTCATTGCTTTGTATTTTATGGTTCCAAGCATAAAACCTTGCACCAAGAGTGCGACGGGAAAAATCAAATATGTCGAGAATACATTGGGGTCTTTGAACAATCCTGTGGCACGATCGTAAATTGTGAACACACTTGAAAGTCCGGCGATATCCAATTTTCCAGCAACACCCATCGCCGCCGCAATCACAGCTCCGAAAAGATAACCTCTAGTAATCCAGAACATGCGCTGCTCGGTATTCTCAGAGAGAAAACATCCAAAAAACACAGCCATAACAGCCATATATGTGGAAGTTGCAACATAGAATGCGGCCTTTGTTTCTGTACCAATTGGAATGAAACTTATAAATCCACCTAAATTGTAAAGCAGCAATACAGTCAACAGCGGCACGATTGCATGTTGCATTTTCATGCCTGCGGCCACCCAAAAAAGCACTGCCAATAATGCAATTAAATCACACGGTGCAGGTTCAATAATAACGACAAAAGATGTGGCAAACATCAGCCAGACCAAAACCAGCCCGATAGTCTCTGTCGAGAAGCTTACGCTTCCTCGGCTTGCAGTTTGCAGATTGGCAGTCATTGCTAGTAGGCGTTTTCCGTATTGAGAAGGGCAAATGGAGTTCTTGCCAATATGTAAAGATCGAAGGTTAACGACCAGTTCTCAATATAATAAAGATCATGTTCGACACGTTTCTCGATTTTTTCGGCCGTGTCAGTTTCACCACGCCAACCATTTATCTGCGCCCAACCAGTCAGTCCCGGCTTAACTTTATGCCGTGCAAAATATCCGTCCACCACATGCTCATAAAGCTGTTCGGCAGCTTTGGCCTTAGTTGCATGGGGTCTTGGCCCAACCATCGAAAGCTCACCCTTTATAACGTTGAGCAGTTGCGGCAACTCATCAAAGCTCGCACGGCGAATGAAACGTCCGACACGTGTCACTCGTGGATCGCCTTTCGAAACCAACTTTGTAGCCTGAGCATCAATTTGCTCAATATACATCGAGCGGAATTTATAAACCTCAATCAGTTCATTATTAAAGCCATAGCGTTTCTGCTTGAAAAGAATTGGCCCTTTGCTCGAGAATTTTACGGCAAGAGCAACCGATAAAATCAGAGGTGACAACAAAATAATGGCGGCCACACTTGTTACTTTATCAAAACTGGTTTTAAGAATTGGTCCCCAATCGCCAAGCGGACGGTCAAACACATCAAGACACGGCAAGTTGCCGATGTAAGAATAAGCGCGTGGGCGATAGCGCAGTTTTTGGCCATTTGCACTCAAGCGAATATCCACTGGCAAGACCCAGAGTCTGTCCAGAATCTGCAATAACCGATCTTCCGCTGTCACGGGCAGAGTAATGATTAACGTGTCCACCTTTGTCGCGCGCACGAAGTCTATTAAATCATCAATATTTCCGAGTTTATGGAGGCCCTTGACCAAAGGCACAGAACGCACATCATCACGGTCATCAAAAAGGCCAATCAAACTCGTTCCAGAATTTCGCGAGGCTTGGAGCGTGGCAATAACCCGGTCGGCATTTTCACCACCCCCCACCAGAACAGCGCGTCTGTTGAACTGCCCAGTTTTATTCTGCCTGTTCAAAAGAAATGAGAGGAACTGTCGGAACAAGATTTGGCAGATGAGGCCAACCGATGCCAAACTGAGCAACCAAGCGCGAGATATGCTGCCGCCAGCCTTGAACAAGAATAAGCCCAAAAAAAGCGCAGCAAACATAACCACCCAAATGGTTGCTAAACGGGGGATTTGTTTGAAGGGCTCCAAGATTGAATGAAAGCGGTATGCGCCGGTTACGCCAAAAGCCAGTGGCAAACCAATTGCAATGAGCGCAGACATGAAGAAGTAAGTATTGAATTGCTCTGCATTGGCATATCCTGGGTAAAAATAAGAACCCATCATCGCAACAAAGAAAATGAACAAGCCTTCGGCAATACGAATGCTAGCGGCAACCAATAACGGTGACACAAATGGAGCATCGGCGAGTTTACCGATCATTTCCTCGCGCAAATCTTCACGCACGTGTGGCGTTGCAAAGGTTGACATATCAACAGCCTTTGCCAAACTTTTGTTTTTAGGTTGTGTTTTCATGTTTCACTCTGGCACACCAAGCGTGCCCTCAATGAAAACTAAAGCAATTGGCGTTCCGTTTTTGCGCAAACCTCGCCGTAGAACGCTGTGATTTGTTTAACCATGTGGGATGCAGAAAATGCGGTTTTTGCATACTCGACAAGTTTCGCAGAGTCCTCTGGTCCACTGATCAGTCGCACCCGAAGTTTCGCCGAAAGTGCTTGAATATCGCCTGGCGGAACTAGCATTTTATCAGGTAATATTTCTCCAATGCCGCCCACATCGCTGGCAACAATTGGCGTCGCGGCGGCAAGCGTTTCAAGAACAACATATGGAAACGATTCATTGCGCGACGGCAAAACCATAAGTTTCCCTAACGTCAAAGCTTCCGCAATGCCAAGTCTACCAACAAACCTCACACGGTCTTGAATGCCAAGCTGATGAGCCAAGTACTTAAACCTCTCAAGGGATTCACCTTCGCCAACCAATGTTGCAGTTACAGGCGCAGATTTATTGAGTTCAGCTATAGCACCGAGTAAAACATCCACCCCTTTCAACATGCGCATTTCGCCAACAAATAATAAATCTGTCGCATCGCTTTTAAGGCGTGGGCGTTCAAATTCCTCAGGCCACAATCCATTGTGAACAACGCGAGAGGGTTTGCCTGCTAAGCCAATTTTCTTGGCGAATAAATTCTTTTCAAATTCGCAGACGAAAACAAACCCGTCTCCTGCATAACCCAATGCCCATTCCGTGCCTAAGAACACAAGCCCAGTTGCCGATGCCCAGCTGTAATGCAAGCTGCCGCCATGTGGCGAATAAACACTTTTGATTCCAGAAAGTTTTGCCGCTACTCGTCCATAGAGCCCACCCTTGGCCCCATGACCATGGATAATATCAATGCTTAAATCTTGTGCTGTTTTCTTCACGGTCTGTGAGCAACGCAAATCTCCAAGTCCAGGCATTTTAGAAATCGGCACGCGGGTAATGCCCAGCGAACAATAAGGCCGAACAGCATCAATCAATGCATCACCGAATTCCCCGCCAGTGGACGAATCGCAGAACAATCCAACTTCATGCCCCAGCGCTGCTTGGCCGCGTGCCAAATCGCGAACATGACGAAACAAGCCACCAACGGGGGTGCGAAAAACATGGAGTATGCGCATTGTATTAAACTCTAAAACCAGCGCTCACGAATATAAACAATGTCACCTGGATAAATTTGGGTCGTTACCGGAACTTTGCTGGTGCGCGTGCCTGTGGCATCTTTTCTGGTCAGCAGAACTTCAGTTTTATCAGCGCGAGCCCCATATCCGCCCGCAATTGCAATCGCATTCTGAACGGTTATGCCTGGTTGGTAAGCAAAGCTGCCAGAAGCTGTGACTTCGCCCAATATATAAAATGGGCGCAAAGTCGTCACCTGAACCGAAACTTGTGGGTCTTTCAAATAGCCAGCTTTCAAACGCTGCAAAATCATTTGCTCAATTTGCGGCGTAGACATGCCTGCTACAGTGACAGACTGGACATACGGCATTGAAATAGCACCCGATGCATCAACCGGAAACTCACCAGTCAGATCGGGTTCCCCTGCGACACGGATTGCGAGTTTATCTCCAGCACCAACCCGGTATCCGCTTTTATATTCATAGGCTGCTGCTTGTCCGCGTGTGCCAAAAGGTGGCAGTGGTCCATCTGGCCCCCCGGCAGGCAAACGCGAAACGCTTGAAACGGCACCAGGCCCTTCAGCGAGAGTTCCGTCAGCTAACAGACCCGTGCCACCTGGTGGGGACAACGGCGCATTGGTTTCCCAACTATCAACACAGGCTGATAGCCCTAAAGCACACACAAACAGTAAAATATAACGCATACCAACTTAACCTTGTTTGGGGCAATGGCCCTAGAAATCTACTAAGCTTGCCCGCAGCATAAGTGACTATGGTTAGCAAGACCTTAAGCCATACTTTGAAAATTATATTAATGAATTGGTTACCATAAACAGCGAAAAGTAAGGATGAGTCTCAACGGGTTAGTATTTTCATGAACAGTGCGTCGGAATCAAATCAAGTTATCAGTATCGCAGAAGCGCTGAGCGGCGCTTGGCGTAGAAAATTTCTTGTTTTAACATTTTTGCTGCTCGGCATTGGGGCAGGCTTTGCTGTAATCAAATTTATTAAGCCAAGCTACCAATCCGAAGCGCAAGTGATCATTGAAAATCTAGCGACACCTTATGAGAAGGCCAACACCTTGCAAGATGGGCGCAACGATCCGGTTGATGACCGCATTGTGCAAAGTCAAGTTGCGATTTTGAAATCACAGGATTTGATTTCTCGCGTCTCAGATAGTTTGAATCTAAGTTCGAAACCAGAGTTCAATCCATTGTTGAACCCAGTTTCTGGCTTAAGTAAGCTGCTCATTGCTCTGGGTTTTTCCGATGACCCTCGTTTGCTATCAGCAGCTCAACTGGCAATCCAACGTGTAGACGCAAAATTGAATGTTTATGGCACACTTGAATCCAATGTAATCGGCATAAAATATGCGGCACGCGATCCGCAAATGGCAGCGGACATAGCCAATTCCCTCGCCGATTTTTATGTGGCCTCCACGCGAGAAACAGCGGCTGGTTCCACCGACCGCGCCCGTGAATGGTTAAGTCAACAAATAACCGAATTGCGCATTAAAGTTTCGGCTGCCGAAAATAGCGTGGAAAAATATCGTTCCGAGGCCGGGTTGCTAGAAGGTGAAAGAGTAACGCTTGGGACCCAACAGATTTCTGAACTCAACACCCAAATTACATTGGCGGAAGCAGCGGCCAGTGAAGCCAGCGCCCGTGCCGATGAAATTAAAAACTTGCTGGCCCAGAAGGGTTCAGTAGACGCCTCATCCGATGTTTTGAGCTCGCCAGTTATTCAAAGAATGCGCGAGCAACAAACGGAAGCAACACGCAAGATTTCTGAGCTTTCGGCAGTCTATTTGCCAAATCACCCAAAAATGATTTCCGCCCAACAAGAACTTGGCAGTATTAATCGTAATCTGCGCAGTGAAGCCAATAAGATTATCGATAGTTTAATTGGCCAAGCAAAAGTTGCCACAGCACGCGCAAAAGCGCTGCAAAACAATTTGAATAAAATGAAAGGCAGCCAAGGGGACGCTAATCTCAGTGATGTAAAATTAAAGGAATTGGAACGTGATGCGCAAGCATCGCGGGTGTTGTTGGAGCTAATGCTCGGCCGCTTTGCGGATGCCAGCGCCAGACAAGATTTGAGCCTGCAACCTGGCTTTGCGCGCATTATCCAACGTGCATCGCCTTCGCCCACTAACTATTTTCCAAAGGCCGGGCCGGTTATTTTCCTGACTACTCTGGGCGGTTTGGGGTTTGGCCTTGGCCTCGCATTTTTGTTCTCAGTTATGGCCGCGGCCAGCCGTAGCCAGCAAGAGTCAGCACCTCGACAAAACAGAGTGGAAGCTGATCAAGATAATTTTGCGCCTCATCCCGCAAGGGCTGCGCTGAAATCAGCAGCACCAATTCCGACTTTAAATGTTGGCTTGCCCTCAAATTTAGATGAGGCTGAGGAATCTATTTCGGATTTGTTCACGCCGAAACCCAAAGTAGAAAAAGCTTTGGCGATTTTGGCATCAATGCCCAGCGCAACAAGCCTCGCATCTACTTTAGTGATGGTTGAAAGCACTTATGGCAGTGAAGCCACGGTCTTCACTGAAGCTGCCGCGCGCATCGCTACCGCCTGTATTACGTTGAAGGATATGCAAGGTATAAAAACCTTGGCGCTCACCAGCATTGGCGGGCGCGGACTGGATGCGAGTCTAGCGACCGTAGCTATAGCTCGCGCCGTTGCCAAAGCAAAAAAGAAAGTCATTGCCATTGATTTAACCGCGTCAAATTCGCCTTTTGATACATTGTTTGAGTTGCAGGCAGGCTGCGGAATCTCAGATCTAGTTGCCGGTGAAGCAGATTTCACTAAAGTAATTTGTAGAGACTCCCACTCAACGGCTCACATCATCCGTTATGGGTTGAAATCAGCTGCGCAATATCAAAATATTGTCGCGGATAAATTGGGACCGATATTGAAAGCATTGTCGGGCATATACGATATAATTCTGGTGCATGTAGGTGAAGCAACACCCGCCACACCAAATTTAGTTAAAGACATCAAAGGCACGATGCTCTTTGCACCGCAATCGCGCTACAAAGACGCAGTGGCCGCGGCGCGCGTGTTAGAATCAAAAGGCATGGAGACGTCGATGTTTGTGCGCCTCGAACCCATCGCCGACCAAGTGGCCAAAGTTAGGGCCAATGTTTAAGGCTTGCTGCCTTGAAGTCGCCGTCTCAGATTGAGATATAACGCATTCAAGTGAGTGTTTTTCTTGATGTGTCGTTTCACAAATTCAAGAACTCTGCTGCCATGCGCAAACAGCGCACCGCCAAAACTGAGCGCCACGACAAAATTGTAATGTTCAACTAAATTGTCTGCCCACAGCTGTTTGTAGCTTTGTTCGCCCAAAGAGAAATCGTAAGTGTCGATGCCCGCTTCACAACAATACACTATGGTGCGCCTTAACAAGTAGTCCCCGGGCGAAAATTGCAAATCAATATTTGGTGCAAGTGCGGAAATTAACAACCAAAAGCGACCCCCGGAAATAACCCCAACCATCGTAACCAAAGTTTTTCATCCAGTTGCAATCTGAAAGTTCTCAGTAGATTTGGCTCTGCCCGCGCTATTTGTTGGTAAAACTTCACATCACTTTCTTTGAATACCCCTCCAACGCCGATTTGCCGCAACTGCAAATTCTTGTGGTCCAAACCGTCCTGCAAAGCTTCGGCAGCATCTTCGCCAACCAAGACTTCAAACTTCAAGCTACCACTTTCTTCAAGCCTTTCGTCCCGCCTGCGCATTTTGCTGATCGACCGCGAGCTGCGTTTTGCTTTTAGTATGGCTTCGTATTGCGTTTGCAGAGTTAAGTTGAAACTTGAATTGGCGGCAAAAGACGAATGCAAAGCAATGAGCGGATTTTTTCTGCCCATCAACGAAGCTGGCATATGCCGCAAATTCGTTGCATCCACTGGGGCAAGAAGGTTGAAGATGGTGTCAATATTTTTCGTGAACCATGTTTGTCCTTCGACTGAACAGAGCGATTGATCAAACAATCCACCGCATGACCCGCCGCTTTGCTGGCAAAGCCACTCCAAAATCCGCATGTTCGCAACTCTGCGATACTGAAATGGCAAGACAAACATCAAATTGCCAGCCTTGTCCCGTCCACATACCACCACGGCCGTTGCCCCAATTTGAGGTGCCAAATTGGCAATCCAAGCTTTGCACCATTCGAATTTTTGAAAAGCCATGGCAACGCCAGAAACTTCGAGCTGCTTCCACGAAGTCTCAATCATAGATATGTCAGAATAGACTGAGAGTGTTATCTCATCCAAAATTGCAAGATTGGTCGACAAAATTTTATTAACCTCTAGGAACTATGACGAATTAACAAGTAAACATTGGCGAATGTTAAATGCTCCCAGTAACGCTTATAAAAACAAGTTTGAATGTAATATATTTTAGTGGCCTTGCCGCTGCGCTGAGAAAGCCGCTTCAAGGCCGTGGCAGTATATTCTGTTTACATCATGTTGTGCCTTCACACTTAAAACATGGTGAATTTGGCCCAAATTCTAAACTTGAGATATCCCCAGAATTCTTGAGCGACATTATTCAACTTGTCCGCAAGCGCGGATATGAAACTATGTCTCTATCTGAAGCCATTGCCAGCTTGCAAAAGCCGGTAAAAAATCAAAAACCTTTTGCAGTATTTACTTTGGATGATGGTTACAAAGACAATCTCATCAATGCCCAACCTGTTTTCAAAAAACTGAACTGCCCTTACACAGTTTATGTCGCACCTGGAATTGTTGAGGGGTCGGCGGAGTTGTGGTGGAGAGCACTAGAAAAAATCATTGCAGAAAATCTTTCGATCTTTGCAGAAATCTCTGGCTTCACCCACAGCTATAAAACCGTAACGACGGCGGAAAAGAATAATGCTTGGGATGCACTTTCTGTAGCGTTGCTTTTGGCCCCTGAAACCGAACAGCGTGAAGTTACGCGCGAACTTGCTAAGCGTTACGCTATTGATTTAAAGTCCATGTGCTTGGAGTCAGCGATGAACTGGGAAGAAATTCAACAGCTAGCGCAAGATCCGCTCTGTACAATTGGCGCTCACACGCTGGGGCATTTCGCGATAAGAAAACTAGATATTGCTGAAGCAACTAAGGAATTGTCGCTTTCAAAAAAAATAATTGAACAGAGATTAAACCGTGAAGTTCAGCATTTCGCATTTCCATATGGAGATGAAAGTGCAGCAGGTTCCAGAGACTTTAAGCTTGCTGCTCAAGCTGGCTTTGCATCGTCAGTCACAACCCGTCTTGGCGTTGTTACAGCACTCCACGCCAATCATCTTCAAGCACTGCCACGGGTCATGGTCTCTGGACGCTATGCAAAATTGCGTTATCTCGATACGCTTACTTCGGGCGTCCCCAGTTTCATTCGCAACAGGTTTAAAATTATGAACGTCAATTAAATTGCATCAGGTTTTGACATCCACTTAATGATCATCATTTCAAGTGGCAGCCACCCAAGCCCTGCAATAATATAGAACGGCAGTTCTGCTGCAATTCCATATCCAACCACCAATCGCCCACCCAATACCATGGCGAGCAAACAATAAATCGCCAAGTATATTACAGAAGCAATTGTGCCGATTAGCTTTCGCGTACGCATTTTCATGCCCATCTCATAGTTAAAATCAAAGCTTGTTGCCAGACCAAGCCCCTGCGGCCAAGCGGCGCTTGCTAGCACTCCAGCCAAGTTCTAATTGATCGGCCATGAATGACGCTAATTTTGCCAGCGCGCCTCAAAAACCAAGTAGCGCAGAAATTTCCAAGCCTATTGTGCAGCGTTGGCTCGCAACTGTGGCGCTCTTAATTTTCGCAATGGTAATTGTAGGTGGGGCAACCCGCCTGACGGACAGTGGCTTGTCGATCACGGAGTGGCAGCCTCTTCTTGGTGCAATTCCGCCGCTCAATGAAGCTGATTGGCAGATAGCGTTTCAAAAATACCAGCTTTCGTCCGAATTCAAATTGCAGAATAGCACAATGGCAATGGGTGCTTTCCAGTATATTTATTGGTGGGAATGGGCCCATAGATTTTTGGGTAGATTTCTCGGATTTGCCTTCCTCGTACCATTTTTGGCATTTGCCATCACCGGTCGCCTTGAGCAGCGCATGTGGCCGCGGCTTCTATTGCTTTTCATTTTGGGCGGCGCGCAAGGTGCCCTCGGTTGGTATATGGTAAGTTCAGGATTGGTAGACCGGGTAGACGTTAGTCAATATCGCCTAGCCGCACATTTAACCTTCGCAGTTGCATTATTTGCGGCGGTAATATGGGTGATGACTTGCCTCTACCACAGGCATGAACGCCCTCGATCACCAGATGCTTGGGCGGCTCTGCTGCTGCTCATGCTCATCTTCCTCCAAATAGCTGCCGGCGGCTTTGTAGCAGGGCTTGATGCAGGCATGGGCTATAACACCTGGCCAATGATGGACGGAAAAGTGATCCCAAATGATCTCTTCATCATGGTGCCAATTTGGCGAAATTTATTTGAAAACGCCCTAACGGTGCAGTTCAACCATCGCATTTTGGCTTATATTATTCTGGCAGTGTCGGTGTGGCATGCATTTAGAACAGTGTCGCTCTCAGCCATGATTGTGGCCTATGCAGTATTTGCCCAAGCCTGCCTCGGCATTCTTACAGTGTTATTTCATGTGCCGCTTGGTCTGGCTTTGGTCCATCAGGCGATGGCATTAGTGGTGGTGACAGCTGCGTTGTGGAATCTACATAAGAAAACTATCGTTGCAGCTGCGTAAACTCAAAATGGCGATATGCGTTTGAACAGATTATCTTTGCTCCAGAATGGATGAGATTGCATATTCCGTCGCTTATTGGTGACGCAGTTCAATTGCCGGGCAACGGTTCATCACCACTTGTATGCCTGCGGCCTCCGCTTTGACTGCTGCTTCATCATTGCGAACACCAAGCTGCATCCAAACTACTTTTGGCTTAGCAGCCAAACTCAGCACTTCATCCACCAGACCTGCAATAGCATTTGAGTTGCGGAAAATATCGACCATATCAAACTTGCGCGCAATAGCGCCTAGCGAAGCATATACTTTCTGCCCCAAAATTTCTTTGCCTGCGAGGCCAGGATTGACTGGAATCACGTCAAAGCCCTTGCTGAGTAAGAACTTCATGACCCCATAAGATGGCCGCATCACATTTGCTGAGGCACCAACCAATGCAATGATTTTTGTGGCCGCCAGAATGTCAGTCGTATAATTCTCAGGATAAATATCATGGTTCATGAATGAGTGCCGCTGCGCCATTTTGGATGTCGCTTCTCCAAGAACGCACCAATGCCTTCGCAAGATTCCGGATCGAGCATATTGGCAACCATAACTTCAGCGCTCACACGGTAGGCCTCTTGCAATGAGAGTTCTTGTTGGGCGTTGATAAGCTTCTTGCCAAATGCAATTGCGGTGGACGATTTTTTACTAATTTTGTCGGCAATTGCCATAACCCGAGAAGTCAAGTCTGGTGGCTCTATTACTGCATTTACCAAACCGACACGGCAGGCATATTCCGCATCAAATACATCACCCGTCAGCAACATTTCCAGTGCATGCTTGCTGCCAACATTTCGCGATAAGGCAACCATTGGTGTTGAACAAAATAGTCCGATATTCACACCTGGTGTGCAAAAAGTTGCTTTCTGACTGGCGTAAGCAAGATCGCAGCTGGCAACCAACTGGCAGCCTGCAGCACTGGCCAAGCCCGAAACTTCGGCGATAATTGCACAACGATGTTGCTTAATCTGCATCATCAGATTCGAGCAGCGCGAGAATATTTCAGTGAAATAATGTGCTCCAGCATCAGCGTCACGGCGCTTGGCGGTAAGCTCTTTCAGGTTGTGACCAGAACAAAACGCCGGGCCTTCAGCAGCCAGCACAACAGCAGAAATACTGGAATTATCTTTCGCATCAGCCAATGCCCCACGAAGAGCTGACATCATACCATCAGATAAACTATTGCGAGATTTAGGTTCGTCCAAGGTAATCCGCAAAACCGAAGATTCTTGCTGGAGGCGCAAAAAGCCACTCATTCTTCAGTAGTTTCCAGTAACTTTATTTTTTCTGCATAAGCCGTGTCAGTTATAAGATCATTCACAATCTTTGTGTTATTTGCCGATGGGATCATGGCATTTAAGGAACTGATCATTCGATCCTTTATGTCTTGCGCCATCTCAGTATCAACTTTTAACTCTTCAATTTGTTGCTTGATATCAGCCGTCTGGTCATCCAGCACATTGGTATAGGCAAAGCTAAGTGTGGTGATGGTCAAGTTCCAAGCATCCACATTCGGAAAGTTGAAGGCCTTAATATCCGTCTCAAATTCTTTGCCGCGTTTATCCGCGTCCACAAAGCCTTGAAGGTCTTCGTAACTTTCAAGCGGCGAATCCTGATACTTCGATTGCACCAAAACATATGCATCTAGGGCCTTGCGCGCCGTTTCAGCGGTTAATTCTTCAGTTTTAACTATCGGAATATCGCCAATGCTCATGTCATCGGCACTTTCCTCGGCAGGGGGCAATTCAGGTGCAGTAACAACTGGAGCGGTGGGAGCTGTCACTGCCGGAGCGCTGGGCACCGGCGTTGCCGGCACAACAAGCGGTGGCGGCACAACA
Source organism: Hyphomicrobiales bacterium (assembly GCA_031416755.1). Taxonomy (GTDB): domain Bacteria; phylum Pseudomonadota; class Alphaproteobacteria; order Rhizobiales; family Aestuariivirgaceae; genus Aestuariivirga. The sequence goes on along the minus strand of JANOUE010000076.1, from coordinate 1,277 downwards.
GGCGTTGCCGGAACAACAAGCGGTGGCGGTGGCGTTGTGGCGGGTGCAGGGACAGTTTGCTGAGCATGAACCAGAAAAGGTAAGCAGCTTGTTGCTAAACAGATTGATATTACGGCAATTACTTTATGGAAACGCATTTTGGCCTCTTGCCACAAGCTACGCCAGACTTTATCAGCCCGCCAGCGAAAATTTAACAATTGTGGTAACATGTTACCGTGCGAATAAAACTCAACAAATTCACATATTTTCTTGACACTTGCGCATGTTATTCGATATGAGCCAGCCATTCCGCGCTTGCTGTTTGCGGCGCGTTTTATTTTGTAACACCAAATCAGAGATCAAACCATGAAGACCTATTCGGCGAAAGCCAAGGATATTCAAAAGGAATGGATGCTGATTGACGCTGAAGGTCTGGTCGTTGGTCGCCTCGCTGCGATTATCGCCAATCGTCTTCGCGGCAAGCACAAGCCAACCTTCACCCCCCACATGGATTGCGGTGATAATATCATCGTCATCAATTGCGAAAAAATTGCCTTCACTGGCAAAAAGCGCACTGACAAGACTTATTATTGGCACACTGGCTTTGCTGGCGGTATCAAGGAGCGCAATGCGCACCAGTTCTTGGATGGCAAAAATCCTGAGCGTGTTCTCGAACTCGCCGTGCAACGCATGTTGCCTGGTGCTTCGTTGAAGCGCCAACAAATGACCAACCTGCGTATTTATAAGGGTGCAGAGCACCCACATGAAGCACAGAACCCCAAGAAACTCGATATTTTGGCCATGAACGCCAAGAACGCTCCGAGAGGCTAATCATTATGGCTGAAACTAAATCACTCGCAGACCTCGGCGCCGCAATGGGCGTTGCCGTCGCTGCACCGGGTTCAACTGTTGTAGCTGCTCCGGCACAACCAAAAATCGATGCCAAGGGCCGTGCTTATGCAACGGGTCGCCGCAAGAATGCAATTGCTCGCGTGTGGATTAAGCGCGGCAAAGGCAAGATCACCGTAAACGGTAAGCCAATCGAAACATACTTTGCACGTCCTGTGCTTCGCATGCTCGTGGCTCAACCCATGAACGCTGTAAATCGTATGTCTGAAATGGATGTTGATTGCACAGTGTGTGGTGGTGGTCTTTCGGGTCAAGCCGGTGCCGTGCGCCACGGCATTTCCCGTGCGCTCACAAACTTTGAACCAGCCCTTCGCGCTGTCCTCAAAAAAGGCGCTTTCCTCACCCGCGACAGCCGCGTGGTGGAACGCAAGAAATATGGCCGCGCCAAA
>JANOUE010000075.1:0-16031 GCA_031416755.1 Hyphomicrobiales bacterium | reverse complement strand
CGCCAAACCCAGAAGGGGATATTCTCATTTTGCTAAAAGGGGACATTCTCACTTTGCGCTAACAATATTTTCAACGCCCTTGACTCTCCGTATCTATTTGGATACAAATCCTACATGAACACTTTGGTCAAATCATCTGTGTTCTCCATTTGGCTAGCAGCCCTTTCCGATGATTTTGCCAAGGCACATATTTTGCGCCGGATCGCCAGCGCCGAACTTGGTAATTTCGGTGATTGCGAATCGGTTGGTGAGGGTGTTTCTGAAATGCGCATCCATCACGGAGCAGGTTATCGTATTTATTTCATTCGGCGTGGCGGAGCAATTTATGTACTGCTCTGTGGTGGCAGCAAGGCCAGTCAAAAGCGAGACATCAAACGTGCCAAAGACATGGCGCGAGCATTGAAAGGAAATTTGCAATGAAACAGAACTCAAAAGTTACTTATTCAACTTTCAATGTTTCAGATTATCTTGACAACGAAAAAGTGATTGCTGCATATTTATCCGAGGCCGCACAGGACGAAAACCCAGACATGCTGTTGAAGGCATTAGGCGACGTGGCCAAAGCCCGTGGGATGGCACAGGTAGCAAAGGATTCAGGCTTGGGCCGTGAGAGTCTCTACAAAGCTTTGGCCCCTGGTGCCAAGCCAAGATTTGAGACGATTGCTGCAGTGATGCGGGCGCTGAAGGTGAAGATTGAAGTTGGGGTGAGGTGAATTATAGGTGGTAACAATGTATTCAGCCATTAGTAATTATTACTATTTTTTCTCAACTCAGCCCACCTCCTGCCGTCCCCCCGCGACGGCGGGGGGCCAATTTTGCTGCACACGCTGAACTCAAACAAAGCTGGTTTCCGTGTCGCGCCTAGGCTGCGCTACGGCTTGCACGGAATGACGACTAAGTGATGCTATCCTTTAGAAGCAGCCTTCACCACCGCCTTGGCCGTAATGTTGAACTTCTCATAAAGCACCTCCGCCGGAGCACTTGCGCCAAAGCCGGTCATGCCGATGAAGTGGCCATCCACGCCGATGAACCTATCCCAGCCGGTGCGAACTCCGGCTTCCACTGCGATGCGGATTTTTTCGGTGCCCATCACAGATGCTTTGTAAGCTTTGCTCTGGCGATCAAACAATTCCATTGAAGGCACCGAAACCACGCGCGTGGGAATGCCTTTTTTGTCCAATGCAATTTTCGCATCCATGGCAATTTCAACTTCGGAACCTGAAGCGAAAATAACCGCCTTGGCTTTTTTGGCGGAAGGCTGAACTTCATAAGCGCCCAATGCACACAAGTTCTTTGCCGAATAAGTTAATCTTGCAGGCTTCAATTTCTGGCGTGTGAGCACCAAGATACTCGGCGACTTTTCTGATTCCAGAGCAATCTGCCAACACTCCACCGCTTCCACAGCATCGCACGGGCGCATGGTAATGAGGTTTGGAATAACCCGCATGGCCGCCATATGTTCCACAGGTTGGTGCGTTGGGCCATCTTCACCCAAACCAATTGAATCATGAGTCATCACGAAGATAGAGCGGATACCCATGAGTGCTGCAAGGCGAATGGATGGTCGGCAATAATCAGTAAAGCAGAAGAACGTGCCGCCATAAGCAATAACACCACCATGCAAGGCCATGCCATTAAGTGCTGCTGCCATGCCATGTTCGCGAATGCCATAATAAACATAACGGCCACCATAATCAGCTGCATTCAATGGCTTCAAATCTTTGGACTTGGTGTTGTTAGAACCGGTCAAATCCGCAGAACCGCCAATCGCCTCCACGACCACAGGGTTGATCACATCCAAAGCATTTTGTGAGGAATTGCGCGTGGCAATATGTGGCGGCTTGGCTGCGAGTTCTTTTTTATAAGCAGCAATAGTTTTCTCAAAATTCGAAGGCAGCTTGCCATTCATCACGCGGTTAAATTCAGCTTTGTGCGGCGAAGCAGCGAGACGTGCTTCCCAAGCAGCGCGCACTTCTTTGCCCTTTGCGCCAACGGCACGCCATGCGGACAGAATATCCGCCGGAACCGTGAAAGGTGCGGCATCCCAACCCAGCGTTTTGCGCGCCACAGCAATTTCTTCCGCACCCAAAGGTGAACCATGCACGCCATGAGTGCCTTGCTTATTTACAGCGCCAAACCCAATAATTGTTTTACAGGCGATCAGAGTTGGCCGATCAGAGTTCTGGGCCACCATCAGTGCCCCAATAATGGCGCCATGGTCATGGCCATCAATCAACAGCGTATTCCAGCCCGAAGCCGCAAAGCGCTGCAGCTGATCTGTGGAATCAGCCAAACCCACCTTGCCGTCAATGGTGATGCCATTGTCATCCCACATCACAATGAGATTTTTCAATTTCAAATGCCCAGCGAGCGCCAGCGCTTCTTGGCTAATGCCCTCCATCAAGCAACCATCGCCTACCAGCACATAAGTTTTGTGGTTGACCAGATCATCCCCAAAGCGCGCATTCAAATGGCGCTCGGCAATGGCAAAGCCAACCGCATTGGCAATGCCTTGGCCCAAGGGGCCCGTTGTGGTTTCAATGCCTGTGGCATGGCCATATTCCGGATGCCCCGCGGTGATTGAACCATATTGCCGGAAATTCTTGATCTGCTCCATGGTCATGTCTTTGTAGCCAGTGAGATGCAGCAGTGAATACAGCAACATGGAACCATGGCCCGCCGACAAGATGAACCGGTCCCGATCTGGCCAATGGGGAGCTGAAGCATCAAACTTCAAAACATCGGAAAACAGGGCAGTGGCCACATCAGCTGCCCCCATAGGCAGGCCTGGATGGCCTGAATTTGCTTTCTGCACAGCATCCATAGAAAGGGCGCGGATGGCATTTGCCATTATGCGAGGTGATACATCGGTCATGTCATATCCTGCTTTTCTGGAGAGGCGTTTAATTCTCTTCCTGATAACACCCCGCGCGGCCCTGTCAACTTCGAGCTTTTCATTGGGCCTATCTGCGAACTTATGCGGTTTAACCAATGCAAAGAATCAGCTATGCGAAGCAAAGAGTTATGCTAAAAGGATATTTGCCGCTTGCGTATTGGGTTGTGGCATAGGGCGACGATGACAGACACAAATAAACTTGATGCGGCTTTCGCACGCTTCGAGCAAGCCTTGGGCAAGTTCGAACTGCTGACCAAACGCAGTATCGATGAAACACGCCGTTTGAAAACCTTAGCCGGTGAAGCTGTTGTCATGCAGCGAGACCAATTGCGCTTGAACAAAGAGCTGGATCAAGTGCGCGTGAAAGCCGCTGAATTGGTGGACACCAGCAAACAGGCGGCTGGCAAAATTGATACGGCCGTGGGCCGCATCCGCTCTGTTCTGCATTCCAATAGCGGAGCATAAGATGGCCAACGTTGTCGTAACCGTCGCCGACCGCCCCTACACCATGCAATGCCCCGATGGTGAAGAAGCCCATTTGCGCGAACTCGCAACCTTGCTGGACACTGAAGTCTCGCGGATCAAATCAAGTGTTGGCTCCATCGGTGATATCAGGTTGCTGGTAATGAGCGGCCTTATGGTGGCAGATCGCTTGAGTGAATCCATCAAAAGAATCGAATCCTTGGAAGATGAAGTAAATGGCCTTCGCGAAAGCCGCAACTCCGCCCAGACCCAGCTGAAAACCATCGAAACCAATTTAACCACCCAGCTCGAAATGGCCGCCGGCAGGTTAGAAAATCTGGCTAAGGCGATGGGCGAATAAATTCAAGCCGCCCGCGTTGGCAACTTCTGAACTTCTTTTCCCGCTTCAGCCTCCGCAATTCGCAAATCATATTGGCTTTGCAAATTGATCCAAAATTGCGCACTGTTCCCAAACCAATGGCCTAAGCGTAAAGCCGTATCGCCTGTAATTGTCCGTTTGCCTTGAATAATTTGCGTTATGCGATTGGCCGGCACATTGATGTGACGCGCCAGTGCTGAAGCCGTCAAATTCAATTCGACAAGTTCGTCATTCAATACCGAACCGGGATGGATAGGAGGGCGTGCCATAATCTAAATCCTCAATGATAATCTACAATTTCAACGTCGCGCGGTTCGCGTTCGCCTTTGATCCAAACAAAACAAATGCGCCATTGCTGGTTAATGCGGATGCTAAACTGCCCGTTTCTATTACCACGCAAAGCCTCAAGCCGATTACTTGGCAAAGCGCGCAAGTCTTCGAGACCAGTTGCAGCTTCCAGAATTTCGAGCCTTTTATAAGCCTGCCCCGAAAATGAGTGAAATTCTCGGACCACATAACCGCTTGCAAAACGTTCAGTTCGTTTGTCACGGAATTTCATTACCAATCTCACAATAGCAATTCAATACGCTGTACGTCAAGGGTATTTCAATTCACTTCTCATACCCCCTACCCTTTAGCCGCTTTCCTTGCTAAGCGCTGCATTCGCATCCTCAATGAAAGACCCGTACCCGTGACCACTCCTATAATGACTGTAATGATCGCTGCCGTTCGTAAAGCCGCCCGTGGCGTGCAGCGTGATTTTGGTGAAGTGACCAATTTGCAAATCTCAGTCAAAGGCCCCGGCGATTTTGTAACCAACGCTGATAAGCGCGCCGAGCAAGTGCTGCGCCAAGAGCTGCTTGCTGCTCGTCCAACTTACGGAATCCTTGGCGAGGAAGAAGCCGAACATAAAGGCACTGATGCTGATCACCGTTTCATCATTGATCCAATTGATGGCACTTTTAACTACATGCACGCCATGCCTTATTTCGCCATCACCATTGCTCTGGAACGTAAAGGCGAGATTGTTGCAGGTGTGACCTATAACCCAATTTCCGATGAGCTTTTCCACGCTGAAAAAGGCACCGGTGCGTTTGTGAACAACAAGCGCATGCGCGTGGCCCAGCGCCGAGAATTGCTTGATAGCATGGTGGCAACGAGTCTGCCCAGTCGCGGTAACAAAGATCACGCAACCCACCGCGCCGAAATGAACTTGATGCAAGTGAAAACGTCTGGCATCCGCGCAATGGGATCAACCGCCATGGACATGGCTTATATCGCCATGGGTCGCCTCGACGGTGCTTGGAGCGATGGCCTAAAAGCTTGGGATATGGCCGCAGGCGTTCTGTTCATCCGTGAAGCGGGCGGTTTCATACAAGGGCTAAAGGGCGAAGCAAACCCCCTTTTCAGCGGCGGCTATGTAGCAGGCAACGCCGACTTATTGCCGCAGATTAGAGCTGTTTTGGATCAAGCAGGAAAATAACTCAGCGATAGTCCATCACCCGTCTGATGATGATTGGCGCTGCAATCGAGACAATGAGCAGCAGCCCCATCATCACACTGATTACAATGCCGGGAACATTGATCAAAGATAAAGCCAGCGTGCCCAAGCCCAACACGAACACGGCAAGCACCACGCCACCAATGGATCCCACACCACCTGAGATAGAAACACCGCCCAGGATCACCATGGTAATAATGTCTAATTCCCAACCCAATGCGATATTAGAACGCGTTGATCCAATGCGAGACGTAAGTATCACTGCAGCAAGGCCTGCCATCAGTCCGGTCAAACCGAACAATGCAAGTTTCACACGGTCCACAGCAATCCCTGAAAACAGTGCTGCAGTTGGATTGTTACCAATAGCAAACATCTTCCGCCCCGTGGCCGTGCGGTGCAACACCACTGCAAAAACCAACGCAAGACTGAGGAACAGCGCAAAGGAGTAGGCAACTGGCGGCCACTTTAGAAAATAGCCCTGACCGACAGTTGAAAAACCGGGTGGATAGGTGGTAACAGCCTGATCCCCCAATACCACCTGAGCCAGCCCGCGAAACAAAGACATTGTGCCAATCGTAACAACGATGGAGGGCAAGCCAATTTTCGTCACCAACACACCATTGAACAATCCGCAAAGCAATCCAACAATCAAACCGACTGCAGCCAATGTCCATGGCCCATAGCCAAGCCCTGCACAAAGCCCCATTGCCAATGATGCCAAAGCAATGATGGCCGCCACTGAAAGATCAATCTCTCGGGTTAGAATTAACAAGGCCATCGGCAAAGCAACAATGGCTTTCTCAGAAAAATTGAAAGTGGCATCAGAGAGCGTCCACATATCAAGAAAATAAGGCGAGATCACCGCGCCCATGATCATCACGCCAATTAGCAGAAGCGCGAGAATGAACTCCCACCGCAAAAAGAACTCAGACCACCTGAATAATTCTTTGTCCAACACATCATAACGCGGCGTACTTGCACTCATGCTTTTTCTCCAGCCGCCGCACGGCGTGCCTCTGGTAAAATCAATTTTCCTGCCTTGCGTTCACTACGTGCATTCACAACGACTGCAGCCAGAATTACCGCACCAGAAATTGCCATCTGCCAGAATGGCGAAACATTGATCACTGGCAATGCATTGACCACCACGCCCAAAAACAAGGCTCCCAACAAAACCCCAGGCACACTGCCAATGCCGCCAGCAATGGAAACTCCACCAATCACACATGCAGCAATAATTGTCAGTTCAAAACCATTGGCAATATCAACATAGGCTATGCCATAACGAGACACCCACAAGGTCCCGCATAAGCCTGAAACAGCTCCAGCCAGCGTATAGACCATCAACACATGGCTTGGGATATTGATGCCACAAAAGCGCGCCGCCACTGGATTTCCACCAATCGCATAAAGCGAGCGACCCGCCGCAGTGTAGTTCAAGAAAACATAAAACGCGGCAGATATAACAACCGCAAACCACAATAAAACGCTGACACCTAAAATGTTTGTTTTAGGAAAATCCACAAACGCAGGCGACATATCATCAGAGGTCAACCAAGCACCACCCGCAATCACGAAAATCAACCCACGATAGATAGCCAGCGTGCCAAGTGTAACGACGATGGGCGGAATGTTGAGATGCGCAATGAGCGCACCATTCAACAAACCAAACACAGCTCCAACAACCAAGGCAAGCACTAAAACAAGCGGCATGGGCACGGCCGGATAAGCCGCCGCAAACAAAGCCGTAACCATTCCGCTAAGCGCCAGATTGGAGGCAAGCGAGAGGTCGATGCCACGAGTCAGAATGATTGCCATCTGCGCTAACGCCAACATAAACAGAAATGACGTATCGACCAACATGCCGTAAAGGCTACTTGCGGTTAAGAATACTGGAGCCCGCAATCCCACCACAACAACAAGTCCAACAACAACGGCCGCCAGAGCTGCTTCACGCGACTTCAGCCAAGTCATGGGCCAAGTCATGGGCCAAGTCATGGACCAAGTCATGCGGCTTTCTCCGCCACAGCACCGGTTGCGGCAGAAACAATTTGCTCACGCGTTGCCTCGCCTTTTGCAAAGCGCGCAACGATGCGGCCTTCCTGCATCACAATAATATTGTCAGCCATGCCCATAACTTCGGGCAACTCAGATGACACCAAGATAACAGCAAGCCCTCTGCCCGCAAGTTCACTCATCAATTCATGCACCGCAGCTTTAGACCCAATGTCGATGCCTTTGGTCGGCTCATCCAGAATGAGAATGGAAGGATTTGCTGCCAGCCATTTGGCAATCACCACCTTTTGCTGATTACCGCCAGATAAATTGCCAATGCGCTGATCCCAACTTGAAGCTTTCACTTGCAAGGCATGACCCAGATTTCGCGTTGCGTCGCGCTCACTGTCCTGAGACAACATGCCAAAGCGCACATGTTTTGCGAGCGAGGCCAAGGTGGTATTTTCCCGAACACCCATTGCCAAAATTGCGCCCTGCACTTGCCTATCTTCTGGAACATAAGAAATGCCTTTGGCAATTGCTTCCGAAGGTGTGCCAATATTCACGGTTTCACCATTAACAATTACGGTCCCCTTTAAAGCCTTGGAAACACCAAAGAGGGCTTGCATCGCTTCTGAGCGCCCGGCCCCAACCAAACCATAAAAACCAAGGATCTCACCTTTGCGCAATTTGAAATTCACATCGGCAAATTCGGTTGCATTTGAAAAATTAGACACTTCCAAAACTGTTTCACCAATAGTGGATTTGCGTTTGGGGAAAATTTGATCAATTGATCTGCCCACCATCAATTTCACCAATTTATTTTGCGTAACATCTTTAATGTGCCCATCGCCCACTTTTTCTCCGTCACGCAAACATACCCAACGATCAGCGACGCGGAAAACTTCATCAAATTTATGAGAGATAAAAAGAATGGTCCGACCTTCGTTTTTTAGGCGATCGACGATCCGAAACAATTCATCAATCTCGCGGGCAGAAAGTGAAGCGGTAGGTTCATCCATAATCACAATGCGCGAATCATGACTAAGTGCCCGCGCAATTGATACCAAATGCTTTTGCGCCACACCCAATTGTTTCAGCGGCGTGGCCGGATCTATATCCGCTTCAATCGATTTTAATATCTCGTCAGCACGATCTCGCATCCTGCGCCACTCGATTAAGTGATTTTTGCGCGGCGCATGGCCCATGAAAATATTTTCGGCAACAGAGAGTTCGTCGAACATTGCGGTTTCTTGGTGGATTGCAGTAATACCCGCCTTCCAAGAATCTGCTGGGCTAATAAATGTCTGCGCAACACCATTCACTTCAATGCTGCCCGCATCTGGTCGGTAAATACCAGTGAGCAATTTAACAACTGTAGACTTGCCCGCCCCATTCTCACCGATCAACGCAGTCACTTCGCCTGGAGCCAAAGCAAAGCCAACGTCATGCAAGGCCCTAACGCCTGGAAAAGATTTTGAAAGTCCGGTGAGTTTTAACATGTTTGAAAACCCCGCCCCAACATGTGAGCTGAGGCGGGCTCCATCGCTAAATGAAACTTAGAATATCTTAGAGAATTGTTCGATATTCGATTTGTCGAAAGTGAATGGATCAGCCATGGCTGCATCATTGCCATCACCAATTGATATTTCACCCATACGACCAGCGGCAACTTTCGTTCCAGCAAGACCCGTGGCTGTGCCTTTGACGAGAGCAATTGCAATCATCGTTGCGCTATAGCCAAGATCAATCGGGTTCCAAATGGCGAAAGTATCGGCAGAACCAGCCAAAACGGCGCCCTTCATTTCGGAAGGAAGGCCAAGACCTGTCACATAAATCTTGCCAACAAGGCCGGCATCTTCAACTGCCTTAGCAGCAGCAACAATGCCAACAGATGTCGGTGCAATTACGCCCTTCAGATTTGGGAATGCCTTGATGAGGCCTTGCATTTCACGGTAGCTCTTATCTGCAACGTCATCACCGTAAACTGTGCTGACCAGCGTCATCTTTGCATATTCTGGTTTCGCCCATTCTTTCTTCATTTCCTCGATCCAGATATTCTGGTTCGTGGCTTGGGCAGTTGCTGAGAGAATTGCAACTTCACCTTCATTCTTCAAAGTCTTGGCCATCATCTGCACGCACTTTGAACCAATCAAAGCATTGTTAGATGGGTTGAGGTGCATGATGCGGCCTTCAGTTGCAACGCCTGAGTCAAACGAGATCACTTTAATGCCACGCTCCAAGGCTTTTTTGCACACGGGCACGAGAGCATTTTGATCGTTGGCAGAAATCACAATGGCATCAACTTTTTGAGCTATCAAAGAGTCAATAACTGCGATTTGCTCTTCAGCCGTAGTTTTGGTTGGGCCTGTGTAAATAAGTTCAACACCTCCCACTTCCTTGGCAGCTTCCAAGCCGCCATCGCGGCAAGCGTCGAAAAAGCCAATGCCTAAAGCCTTCACAACCATAGCCACGCGAATATCCGCGGCATAGGCCATTGAGCTCAAGCCAAATGGACTTGCAGCTGTTGCAGCACCGGCTGCAAAGAGTTTCAAAGTATCACGACGGGTCTTCATCAACATAATAACCTCCCTAAGTAGTGTTATAATCAAGCGGCAGAACGCGAGAAGAAGCTCTCTCGTTCCGAGATAATCACATCAACGCCTTGGGCCCTGATGTGGTCGAGCATGTGGGCCGGTGCATCTGCATCGGTCACAAGCGTATGAACACGCGACAGCTGGCACACGGCCATGCTACCCCTTTGTTCAAATTTCGAAGAATCGGCAATCACCACAAGCTGCTCGGCGCGCGCCAACAATTTAGCTTCGGCTCGCGCAATGAGAGGATCGCCCTCAATGATGCCCATGTTTGTAATAGCATAGCAACTCATAAACATTTTTGACGCCGTGAAATGTTGAATTGCGTCTTCATCAAATGGCGAAAGAATAATGCCTTGCTCGCGGTAAACTTCGCCACCCGGCAATACAATGCGATTATTGCTGGTGGAAATAAGCTCGTAAGAAATCGGCACTGAATTTGTCAGAATTTGCATACGCCGATCACGCAAAAATTCGGCCATAAACCACGTGGTAGAACCAGCATTAATAATAATCGAGTCACCGTCTTTGCACATATTCGCGGCAATGCGCGCCACAGCACGCTTGCGCTCGGCATTCAAAGTTTGACTCACCCCAAAGGCCCGCGTGGAAAGATGGGACTGCGCGGCAGCCTCGATCGCTTCTGCGCCACCATGCACGCGTTTCAATTGGCCCATCTCTTCCAGTTTAACCAGATCGCGGCGCAAAGTGGCTGATGACGCTAAAAGTTCAGCTGTCAAATCCGTCACACGAATAACCCGGCGCTCGCGCACCATCGTTAAAATTTTTTGCCAACGCTCTCTTTCATGCATTGCTCAAAACTACTCATAATCGCTCACCGTGGTCAAGGAAAATTCACGTTTGTGCGCTGCAAAACGATATTGCAGTGCAATATCGTCATTTTTGATTTGACGATGAGCGAATGTGAACATATGCTCAACGACTATGACCAACCAATTACTCAAGTCCTTATGGGACGATGCCAAGGCCAAAACACTTGATGAACCGGGCCTCCTGCTCTATCGCTCCAATCTGTTGGGTGCGGATTTGCGCATCACAAATTTTGGCGGTGGAAATACATCAGCAAAAGTAATGCACAAAGATCCATTGACCAGCGCCGATGTAAAAGTGCTGTGGGTCAAAGGTTCTGGCGGTGACATTGGCTCCATGAAGCTAGATGGCTTTGCCACGCTTTACATGGACAAGCTAGAATCGCTACGATCGCTTTACAAAACTATCGACCAAGAAGATGCCATGGTTCATGCGCTGAACCATTGTACTTTCAACTTAAATCCACGCGCACCCTCGATCGACACATGGTTGCACGGTTTTGTGCCCTTTGCGCATGTTGATCATGTTCATTCTGATGCTGTCATTGCGATTGCGGCCGCAGAAAATTCTGCGGCACTGACCAAAAAAATCTTTGGTGATGAGATGGGATATCTCCCGTGGCAACGCCCCGGCATTGATCTCGGTATAAAGCTTGGCAACATGGCCGTTGAAAATCCAAATTTAGTGGGCGTTGTGCTCGGCAGTCACGGTTTGTTTACGTGGGGCCACACCGCCAAGTCTTGTTACGATACAACATTGCGCATCATAAACCGCGCGGCAACTTGGCTAGACGACAATTGCAAGAACCCTGCCTTTGGCGGCGAGAAGGTAAAGCCACTTTCGGAGAGTGAACGACGTGCCGTGGTTTTGCGCCTCATGCCAGATATTCGCGGCCGCATTTCACAGGAAGCGCACAAAGTTGGATACTTCACCGATGTGCCAGGCGTTCTAGAATTTGTGAATTCGGTGCATCTCGAAGCTCTTGCCCCTCTCGGCACCTCTTGTCCTGATCATTTTTTGCGCACAAAAATCCGCCCCTTGCTTGTTCCTCACAACGCCGAAGGCGCTAGCCTCGACCAGTTGCTGCAAGACTATCGCGAGGGCTACGCCGCCTATTACGAGCGTTGCAAGCATGAAAACTCCCCAGCCATGCGCGATGCCAACGCAATCATTTATCTGGTGCCGCAAGTGGGTTTATTATCATTTGCCAAAGACAGTGCCACGGCTCGCATTGCCGCCGAATTTTATATCAATGCAATAAACGTCATGCGTGGCGCATCAGGCGTTTCGAAATACCAAGGATTGGATGAACAGGAAGCTTTTAACATCGAATACTGGCTGTTGGAAGAAGCAAAACTCGCGCGCATGCCAATGCCCAAGCCCTTGCAGGGTCGCGTTGCGCTCGTCACCGGAGCCGCCAGTGGCATAGGCTTGGCCATCGCTGAAAAACTTGCGGCACAGGGCGCTTGCATTGCGATCGCCGATATCAATGCACTGGGCATGGCCGAAGTTGCCGGAGATTTTGCCAAGCGTTTTGGCAAAGATAATGTGCTCACTGTCAATTTAGACGTAACGTCTGAAGCTTCAGTTATTGCAGGATTCGAAAACACTATTGCCCGCTTCGGTGGCCTCGATATCGTGGTCAACAATGCGGGCATCGCCATTCCGGCTGCCGTAGAAGATACCTCGCTTGACGTTTGGAACAAGCAAATGGCAATTCTGGGCACCGGCTATTTCCTGGTTGGCCGTGAAGGCTTCAAAATCTTAAAACGCCAGAACTGTGCAGGTTCAATGATCTACATTGCCTCGAAAAACGGCATGGTGGCTTCTCCTGGAACTTCTGCTTATGGCGCTATGAAAGCCGCAGAAATTCATCTGGCTCGCGTACTTGCGGCCGAAGGCGCTGCTTACGGCATTCGCGTAAATACTGTGAACCCAGATGCTGTTCTGCGTGGTTCCAAAATAATGTCCGAAGGATTCCGTCAAAGCCGTGCAGCCAGCTTAAAAATAAAGCCAGAAGAGCTTGAGGATCATTACCGCAAGCGTTCCCTTTTACAACGCAGCGTCTATCCAGAAGATATTGCGGAAGCCGTTTACTGGTTTGCTTCTGATGCTTCGAACAAATCAACTGGCAACATCATCAATGTTGACGCTGGCCATCTTGCATCTTTTACGCGGTAAATCACCATGACCTTTTCCATCTCAGCAGACTTTATCGCCAACCATAATGCTAAATCCCAAGCCATGCATGATGAAGATTATGCAAACCTTGCTCGTCAGCTCGAGCGCAGCAATATCGACATTGAAGCAATCACAACGAAAGTGATGGACTATGCTGTTGCTGTTCCCACCTGGGGAGTTGGCACTGGTGGCACACGTTTTGCTCGCTTTCCAGGCCCCGGTGAACCACGCAACATTCACGATAAACTGGAAGACTGCGGTGTTATAAATCAGTTGACCCGCCACACGCCCAATGTATCCCCACATTTCCCATGGGATAAAGTGTCTGATTATCGCGCTTTGAAACAAGAAGCCGCACAATATGAATTGGGCTTTGATGCCGTCAACTCCAATACCTTTCAAGATCAAGCAAGCCAAAGCCATTCCTATAAATTTGGCTCGCTCTCACATGCGAACAAAGCCACCCGCCAACAAGCAGTGGAACACAATATTGCGTGCATCGAAATCGGCAAACAATTGGGTTCAAATGCGCTGACCGTCTGGATAGCCGATGGTTCAAACTTCCCCGGACAATCAAATTTTTCCAAAGTGTTCGATCACTATCTCGATAGCCTCCGCAGCATTTATGACGCGCTGCCAAAAAACATGCTCGTTTTCCTCGAACACAAAATGTATGAGCCTGCATTCTATTCCACTGTGATCTCCGACTGGGGAACGAGCTTGATGGCCGCCCTAGAACTGGGCGAAAAAGCTAAATGCCTCGTAGACCTCGGCCACCATGCCCCCAACACCAATATTGAACAAATTGTTGCAAGGCTTGTCCATGCCAAAAAACTTGCAGGCTTCCACTTTAACGATTCCAAATATGGTGACGATGATTTGGATTCAGGTTCGGTAGATCCGTTCCGCCTGTTCCTCGTATTCAATGAATTGGTCGATGCCGAACACCGCAAGGCACCAAACTTCAACCCCTCCTATATGATTGACCAATCACATAACGTCACCGATCCAATCGAAAGCCTCATGGGTTCGGCCATGGAAATCACCAGAGCTTATGCCAAAGCCTTGCTGGTGAACCGCGAGAAATTGGCAGAACTGCAAAACAGCAGCGATGTGATGGCCGCCCACCGCTTGCTCAAAACAGCATTTAACGCTGACGTAACACCAATCATGTGCGAAGCCCGCAAACGCAAAGGTGGCGCTTTGCACCCTTGGTCTTGTTACCGTGAAGCTGGCTATCGCGCAGCAAAGGCCAAAGAACGCCCCGCAATTACAGGTTCAAGTTCGGGCATTGTTTAAGCAAAACAGTGGAAACATTCGGCCATTACAAGCGCCGCGAAATCATAACCGAAAAACTAATAAAGCTGACAATGAGCGGAAAACTGCGTTTGCTTGAAAACTATCACAATTAAATCTGCGCATGCGGCCCGTTTAAGCGTAAAATTGGGTGATATGTGATGTATGAGTTACCTTGAATTGGAAATATAATAATGCGTTATCGCACCTTTGGACGAACAGGTTGGCAGGTCAGCGAAATTGGCTTTGGCGCCTGGCAACTGGGTGGAGACTGGGGAAAAGTTGATGATGCTCAATCGATTGATACGCTGCACTATGCGTTCGATCAGGGCATAAACTTTGTCGATACCGCTGAACTATATGGCAATGGCCACTCAGAAGAGGTGATCGGCCAAGCTCTCAAATCGTGGAAAGGTTCCAAAATTTACGTAGGCACCAAAGTCCGCCCCAGCCAATGGCCCCGCCCTGACGATACCAACCCTCAAATGCGTGGCCGCTTTCCTGAATGGTATATCCGCGAAAATGTTGAACGCTCTTTGAAGCGACTGGGTGTTGAACGCATTGATCTCTACCAGATGCACAGCTTCATGCGTTCCGCATTTGATGAATTGGATTGGCTGGAGACGCTGCACAAACTGCGACGTGAAGGCAAGATTGATCGCATTGGGGTTTCCTTGCGTGATAACGAACCCGATGAAGCCGTTGACGCCGCGACCTTTGGTTTGGTCGATTCATTCCAAGTCATCTTCAACATGTTTGAACAACGCCCGGCGCAACGACTGTTCCCTGCCGGCACAAAATCAAACTGTGCCTTCATCGCGCGCGTGCCGCTGGACTCTGGTTCATTGGTTGGGAATTGGACAGAAAATTCTTATGGGCAATTTGAACCCGGCTCACAACAACATAACATGTTTCGCGGCGACCGCTTCGGCGAAACTCTCAAACGCGTTCAAGCATTAAAAGACATATGTTCAGCGCACTACGCTTCACTTGCTGAAGCAGCGATGCGCTATGCTTTGTCCGAGCGCCAAGTTGCAACACTGATACCCGGCATGAAAAACCGCGCCGAAGTTGACATGAACATCACAATTTCAGATGGCGCTGTTTTCCCACCTGATCTCAAGTCACAGCTGCCACCGCACATCTGGATCAGGAACTATTATCACTGATGCAAAACTTTCGTTCGGTTCAATATGAATTGCTTCTGCCTTGGCAACTCCGCGCGATCATGGAGAGCCGACCAGTAGTGTACATTCCATTGGGCACATACGAATGGCACGGCGAACATCTTCCCGTAGGACTCGACGCGTTGACGGCGCATGGCATTTGCCTGCGAGCAGCACTTGCAGATGGTGGCGTCGTGCTACCTGCCATGCATTACGGCTGCGGTGGTGGCCATGGTGCCTATCCTTGGACTGTCATTCCTTCCGCACCCGACCACATCGAAGATTTACTCAATTTCACACTGCAAAAATTGGCCGCAAACGGCGTAAAGCTGGTAGTGTTATTTTCTGGCCATTTTGCTCCACCACAGCTTGACATGATCGAGCGTATTGCAAAAAATTGGAACGCCAAATCGAAGACAACATATGTATTTGCTACAGCAATAAATCGTGTCGAAGGCCTTCCACTCGAACCAGACCATGCCGGGATATTTGAAACAACTTTGCTAGCGGCGTTGTGGCCAGACTTGGTGCAACTTGATCGCCTTCCATCCTTGCAAGAAGCCCCGCTTGCCGCGGGAGATGTTTGGGAAAATGGCCGCCATACCCCAGCACATCCGATCTGGGGTGTGGTTGGCCCAGATCCGCGCACTTTCAATATGGAACAATCAAAGCCACTGTTGGCAGCGACCGTAACTTGGTTAGTCCATCAGGTTCGCCACCAGTTAAT
>JANOUE010000074.1:0-20175 GCA_031416755.1 Hyphomicrobiales bacterium | reverse complement strand
TAGGCCTTCAGCTTTTGCTTGGCGCGCAACTGTGTGCCGAAATCAGAAATCTTGCCCTTGCGGCGTTGACCATGTTGGCCAGGGCCATATTCGCGCTTGTTAACTGGAGACTTGGGGCGGCCCCAAATATTCTCACCCATGCGGCGGTCAATTTTATACTTGGCGTCTAAACGCTTTGTCATTTGCTCTATCCTTTTTACGGTTGCCGCAGAATTGACCAGAAAAGTCGAATAACTTTTCCGTAATTCACACGGCGCGTTAACCCACCTTCCTAGCCACCAGTTTCCCAGCCGACAGATGCTTTTGAGGCATCACAGGTAAGCAAAAACAGGGCGCGTGCCCTGTTGATGGGCGGTTGTTAGGGGAAGTGGAGGAGGATGTCAAATCGCATTCCCGCACCCTGAGGTGCGAGCCCTAGCGAGCCTCGAAGGGCCGCCAAACCGTGGTGCCGCGCTTCGAGGCTTTGCAAAAGCAAAGCACCTCAGCGTGAGGAACAACGTCAAACAAAGTGACCTCATCAAGGCGATTTATCTTAATCGCTTAGCCCCTCTGGGGCACCTTCTCCAAAGGAGAAGGGTGAAGCCCAGCTCCGCCTTAAGTTATTACACGCTTCTCCTTTGGAGAAGCTGTCCGAAGGACTGATGAGGTCCCTAGCATCAAGTTCAGACGCCCTTGCAGTTTTGCAATTTCAACGGGATAATGCATTGATGAAAAAGCGCACATATAGCAGCGATGCCTTTGCCGCCATTCGATCCTCAGCAAATGCATTGCGGAGAATTGGTGCAATTAACAAGGCAAACAAGACCGATCTTCTACCAATCCCCACCCCGGGTGAGATTCTGCTGGAGGAGTTTTTGAAGCCATCCGGCCAATCCCAAAACGCACTGGCGCGAGTCATTGGTGTCTCCCCACGCCGTATCAATGAAATCGTGCTGGGCAAGCGCGCCATAACCGCCGACACAGATTTGCGCCTCGCCCGTTATTATAAAATTTCCGAAGGCATATTTTTGGGTCTGCAAACCGACTATGAATTGCACGTCGAGCGCCGCAAGTTGGGCGATAAGCTAGATTTTATTGTGCCAAGGGCGGCTTGATGCATTGGTTTCTAAAATACGAATGGCAACCAAAATCAATCAATTAAAACTAACCGCCAGCCATCATCAAATTTGCGAAACTTCGCAACATGGTGGATTGTTTCATCAGTGCTCTTTCCTAAGATGAAATTAGACATTTCAGTTGGTTTAACAACTGTTGTAAAATCGACTATACGTTCAAAATCACCTTCAGATTTTTGTGTAATGCCGTCGATTTTGTCAAAAAACTCCGTTTTTGTCTTTAGAGTGCAGCGTAGTTCATCACAAGTTAGGTCCAAATTCTTTTCGTTTTCAACTGGTGACATTATTATTCGTGGGGTCCAACCATTAGCATCGCAATCAACAATATCTTTGACTTGCAATATTTTCGCGTCCAGCAGTTTCGATATAAGCCCATACTTTTGAACTCCACTAACGCTATCTTTTAAATTCTTAATATATGATACAGCATTTTCGAGTGTAATGTTACTCGGAATGCTGTCGTTACAAATGCCAAAAGATACGGTGGAGTCGAAAACAGTTGATTGACCTGAGTCTACCCCATTGAAGTACCATTTGGATAACTGGGCTTTTGCTTCATCACGTGTTAAGTCAGAATTCCAGCAACCTGAAACACCTACCGCCAGCGCTGTCAAAAGAAACATTTTCTTAGCAATTTTTTTTGCATTTTCATTCCAATCATCAAAGCCCTACTTCCAAATCCTCATGCCACAGAAATCTCTCGTGCCATAGGGTTCAACTATTTCAAAATTTCGCCTCTGACCGAATTGAATCCCCATCCATCGGCCATTCCCCTTCCGGCCAGTTTCGCTTTGCGTGGATGATCCTGAGAACATGAAGTATCTCGCCATCCAGCAAATAGGCAACTATCAACGAAGTGCCAGTAACCAATTTTTCATAAGTTCCAGCCACGCGCCCGGCCCGCCCGATGGGTCGAGCAGCCAAGAGTCCAATCGCGGCGACAATCCGTTTATCTACAAGCTCGGCATTTGTTGGACTATCATCGGCGATATGGGTCAGTTGCTGGAGATAATCCGCCGCAGCCTTGTCGCTCCACCGAACCCGGCGTTTCATGCAGATTTGAGTTTGCGCTTTTTAGCGGCGGCAATTATAGCGCGAGATTTCTTCACAACATCTTCATGCGCCACAGTGCGCCCTGCCCGCACATCAGCAATGCCCTGCTGAATGCCTTCAACAATCTCAGCTTCACTTTGCACAAAATTGGTGATGGCCTCCCGCGCCAGAAAATTTTTCGAGCGTTGCGTGGATTTGCTCAAGGCCTCTAAAAGAGCTTTGGTCTCTTCAGGGATCCGCACCGAAAATGTGACATCTGCCATGTGTGTTCTCACCAGTTTAAACACAAGTTAACACAAATGACATAAGTTCGCAAATCGGAAACCCTCACCGAAACGGTGCATTCTTTGCGTGTTGCTCCATCGCAATGGCATTGGCCTGCGCAAAGGTGAAGGCTCCGCCAAAAAGTGCGCGGCTGGTGATGACACCGGTGATATTTGGCAAAAATGACAGCGTTGAAATATCATCGAGGCTTTTCACCACCCCACTCACAATCACCGGCGTTCGAATTTTCGCAGCAAGACTTGCAGCATGAGCCATGGTGCTGTCGGGGAAATCTTCATCGCGGTCAATGTCAGTAAACACAATGGCAGCCAGCCCCACGTCGCTGAACTGCCGCGCAAATTCCACTGGGGTAAACGTGGTCGTGGTGGTCCAGCCATCCACCACCACAAAGCCGCCGCGTGCATCAATGCTCACCACAACAGCATCGGGATAGGCGGTTGCCGCCACCTTCACAAAATGCGGATACTTAACCGCAGCCGTTGCAATCACCACGCGGCCAGCACCTGCGTCCATCCAGCTATGAACTTTTTCAATCGAGCGGATGGCACCGCCCACTTGTACCGAGCAACCAACGGTGCGGATAATTTCTTTGATAATCGCTGTGTTGTCACCATCGTTAAACACCGCGTCAAGATCAACCACATGCAGCCATTCAGCCCCTTGGGCGGCAAGATCATGGGCGGCTTCAACTGGGTCAACATCATAAATCAGCGGGCTATCAATGCGGTTGCGGATCAAATTGACCAGCCTGCCTTTGCGCAATTCCAGATCAGGATAAATAATCATGCGTTCATTCTCTGCCCGTGGTGACGGGTGAAGCTTGCTCTCAAACTTTAATGTTGAAAAGGGGGGATTAGACCGGCAAATCCAAAACTTCATGGCGCGGAAAACCCATGGTGCCATAAGCCGTCAGGGTTTCCGAAGCCTCGCCCCGCGCTGACGTCAAAATCACCGTGCCATGGGCCGGAACATCTTCATCGCTCCCACGCACCGGAGTTTCTTCGGCCACATCGGCCACCCGCCGCGCTATCGCAGACGATGGATCAATATAAATCACCGGCCACGGGGCCACTTCAGCTATCTCCTCGGCGAGCAGCGGATAATGGGTGCAGCCCAGCACCACCACATCGGTGCGGCCACCATCGCGTTTTCTAAACACCGGAGCCACTTCATTTTTCAGTTCTTCCATATCCACCTTGTGCCCGCGCAATTTCTGCTCGGCAATTTCGGCCAAGCGCGGCGCACCATGCAAAAACACTTTGCAGTGAAATGCATAAGTGTGAATGAGCGAATGGGTGTATTCGCGGTTCACTGTGCCGGGCGTTGCGAGAACTCCAATGATGTTTGATTTGGTTTGCGCTGCTGCGGGTTTGATGGCTGGCACTGTGCCCACGAAAGGCACTTTATAGGCATCGCGCAAAGCCACCATGGCAATGGTTGAGGCCGTGTTGCAAGCAATCACCACCACATCGGGCTTGGCCCGCGCAATAAGTGCACCCAGCACTTTCACAATGCGGGTCCGCAACGCATCTTCTTTCCAAGCACCATAGGGAAAGCCGGCATTGTCTGCCGAATAAATTAAATGCGCATTCGGCAATTGCGTTGCAACAGCGCGGGCCACAGTGAGGCCACCCATGCCTGAGTCAAACAATAGAATGCGTGGCTTACTCACCTTGTCCCTCTTTGCGCCTGATGTGCATTCTAGTGAGGGAAGAAATAATGCCGCGTAAAGACCGAACTTCTTGAATCGATAATTGCGCCTTGGCAAACATGTTGCGAATGTTGCGCATCACAGTGGGGCGTTTTTCGGGCGATTTAAAAAAACCCGCAGTGGCCAATTCTACTTCCAAATGATCATACATGCCATAAAGAATTTCTTTTGTAGCAAGTTCCGTGCCCGGCATGCGCAAGCCCGGCCCCTCAAGTGCGTCCAATTCCGAAGTGCCCTGCCCTAGCGATGTGGCCAAAGGCTTGAACCATTCATAACCCACCAGCAAAACGGCCTGCGCAATGTTCAAGCTTGCATAAGCCGGATTAACCGGTGCCGAAATAATCACATCGGCCTTGGAAATTTCATCATTAGAAAGCCCCCAGCGTTCACGACCAAACAAAATGGCAATCTTCTCACCGCTCGCAATACGCCTGTGCATGTCCGCCGCCGCCTGCTCCGGCGTCATCACCTCTTTCACCATGTCGCGTGGGCGAGCTGTGGTGGCATAAATGTAATTGAACTCACGTGAAGCCTCTTCCAGCGTTGCGTGAATGGTCATAAATTCAACGGTCTCGGCAGCACCCGATGCGGTCCCCATCGCCTTTTCACGATCCCAACCTTCGCGCGGGCTGACCAGCCGCAAATCCGCCAACCCGAAATTCGCCATGGCCCGTGCAGCCATACCAATATTTTCGCCCAGTTGTGGGTTTACCAACACCACCGAAGGTGTTGGGCCAAATGTCATATCGCGAGTCTTATCTGTGCCAGCCATATCGGATCAATTAGCGACAAGACGACAAATTCCAAAGCCCAAATAATAGTTGACAAAATAACTCAGGATTGATATCCGAGCATTCTAGTCGGTTAATAAAACTTTTAGGAGATTTGAATGCGCGCAATTATTTTCGCAGGCCTTTTGGCCTTAACCCCGGTAGCCTATGCCGAAGACATGGTGACCTACGAGCTTAATTTACAGGGCGCAGCTTTTGACATTTTGGAGCTCAAAGTGCCAGCCGGAAAACCATTTATCATTAAATTTAACAACAAGAACGCAGCCCCCGCTGAATTAGAATCTAATGACTTGAACGTGGAAAAAATTGCTGCAGGCAATTCTTCAGTTGTCGTGCGCGTCAAAGCCCAAAAGCCCGGCAAATATCTCATTGTCGATGAGTTTCAAGAAGATATTGCTAAAGCTTATATAATTGTTGAATAAGAGATAAATCATGCTCGGCGCCCTTATTATCGTTTTCCGTGAAGTCATTGAAGCTGGCTTGATTATTGGCATTGTATTAGCGGCAACGCGAACTGTTGCGGGCAGCCGCAAATGGATCAGCTTAGGCATTCTAGGTGGCATCGCCGGAAGCTGCATTGTTGCGGTTTTCACTGGAACCATTGCGCAATTCTTTGATGGTTTTGGCCAAGAGATATTCAATGGCATCATTCTCGCTACCGCAGTTATGATGCTGGCTTGGCATAATATTTGGATGGCCAGCCACGCCCGAGAAATGGTGGGCGAACTTAAACAAACCGGCGCCGAAGTGCGCGAAGGCCGCCGCACATTGGCAGCATTGGCCATTGTAGTGGGTGTCGCGGTTCTGCGTGAAGGTTCTGAAGTTGTATTGTTCCTCTATGGAGTTTTAGTGGGCGGAGGCGGCACTGTGAAGAGCATCGCCCTTGGTGCTTTTGCCGGCCTAGGTATTGGAGCCGCCATGTCAGCGATCACTTATCTCGGTCTCCTCAAAATTCCAACCCGCCATATTTTCTCTGTAACCAGCTGGCTCATTACCCTGTTAGCCGCCGGCATGGCAGCACAATCAATCTCATTTTTCGAAAAATCTGGCCTCGTCGAAATTTTGAGCGCAACCGTGTGGGACTCATCAAGTCTGCTATCGGAAAAAAGCATCCTTGGTCTCATGTTACACACATTGATTGGCTACAGCGATCAACCGTCGCAATTGCAGCTGCTGGTTTATGTGGGAACTATCGTCGCTATCATTGCAGCCACTAAACTTGCGACTGCTCGGCCAAAGCAGGTGACGGCCTAGTCAGTTGGGCAAATTTGTTGTAGAGAAGGGGCATGAGTGACTTACTAAGCCGCATCACAATCAGTCCGGATATTCGCTTCGGCAAACCCTGCATTCGCAATATGCGTTTTGCGGTGCAGGATGTGTTGGAATACTTAGCCGCAGGCGAAACCCGCGAATCCTTGTTGGAAGAATTCCCCTTTCTCGAAAATGACGATATTTCAGCGGCTCTTGAATACGCTGCAAATAACTTGCCACGAAAAATTGTTGCCGCCGAGTAATGCTATTTATCATCGACTCTATGTTGCCCTACAAACTAATATCAACTGTCGAAGTCTGTGGTCACAAGGCAATACATGTTAGCGCCCTCGGGCCAAGGGGATCAACTGACGAAGGTGTTTGGGAATATGCGTGCTCAAATAACGCAATCGTAATAACCTTTGATAAAGACTATCTCTTCCTTGACAGCAGAGATGACCGCGGGCGGCTTTTGTTTATTCGCCAGCGTAATATGAAGTTGAGAAAAATGTTGGCAGCCTTGGAGACAAATCTTCCAGCAATGATCGACAAGATTTCCACCGGCGAACGAATAGTAACTTTACCCTAACTCTTCCCCTCCAGCTTCCGCGCCGTCCTCAGCGCCGGGAACATGCGGGCCCAGGCTGCAGCCACTATCATAGTGCCAACCCCTCCCACCACCACCGCGGTGACGGCACCTAACTTCCACGCCACCATACCGGCGCGAAACTCACCCAGTTCATTCGAGGCGCCAATGAACACACTGTTCACAGCATTCACGCGGCCACGCACGGCATCAGGTGTCCACAATTGCATCAAAGTTTCACGCACATAAACACTCACCATGTCAAAGCAACCCATCGCCATCAAAGCCACGATGGAAACCGGCAAATAGCTTGAAACCCCGAACACCACAGTGAACAAACCAAACAAGGCAACAGACGCAAACATCACTACCCCTGCCTTGTCTTTGATGCCATATTTGGCAAGCCACAGCGCCATTGCAATGGCCCCAACACCGGGTGCGCCACGCAACAAGCCAAGACCCAACGGACCAGTCTCCAATATATCGCGCGCATAAATCGGCATAAGGGCCACGGCTCCACCCAGCAACACCGCAAACAAATCAAGCGATATTGCTCCAAGCACCACAGGCTCGTGGCGAATAAATTTAAAGCCAGCGAGTAAAGTGGCAAGTCCTCCCTCATCTTGATGATTGGTCGCTTGGTTCACATGGCCAATTAAAACCACACATATGCTCGCCAAAACTGCCAGTGAAAGCGCAACGCTATAAGCTGTTGCAGCGCTAATGCCATAGAGGAGTCCGCCAAAGACCGGCCCGGTAATGCTTGCTGTCTGCCAGGTCATAGAGTTCAATGAAATGCCGTGGGGCAGCGCCTGCCTTGACAATAAGTTAGGCGAAAGTGCCGAGGCCGCAGGCCCCGCAAAAGCCCGCGCCACGCCCAGCACACCAAGCACCGCAAGCATCGGCCAAACCACCGTCTGGGGCCCAAGCGCAAAAATCACCAAGGTCAAAGCACATAGCAACTCAACGGCAAAACAAATTCCCATAATCCAGCGGCGGTTAAAGCGGTCTGCCACAAGCCCGGTCACTAATACCAAAAGCAGGGCAGGTAAAAATTGCACCAGTCCCACTAAAGCCAGATAATATGCTGATCGTGTAATGTCATAGATCTGCCAGCTCACCGCAACCGAAAGAATTTGCAGTGCAAAACTATGCGCCGTTAAAGCTGCGAGATATTTCACATAAGCTGGATAATGAAGGGCGTTCAACGAGGGGGATTCTGCTGCCATCCGCCTTCCCTGCCATGACATCAATCAACTGTCAAAGCTGCTTTAATTTGTCATGCGCCCCTGCTATAGCCGCCAAAGCAAACCCGCATATCAAGAGGCAGTTACATGGATAAGATCAAAGTCGCCAACCCCGTAGTAGAACTCGACGGCGACGAAATGACTCGCATTATTTGGGACCTCATCAAAACCAAATTGATTTTGCCTTATCTTGATATTGATCTGAAATATTACGACCTCGGCATGGAACATCGCGATGCCACTGACGACAAGGTGACCGTGGATGCCGCCAATGCAATTAAGCAATATGGCGTGGGCGTGAAGTGCGCCACCATTACGCCCGATGAAGCCCGTGTGCAAGAATTTGGCTTGAAGCAAATGTGGAAATCGCCCAACGGCACCATCCGCAATATTCTGGGCGGCGTAATTTTCCGTGAACCAATCATCTGCCAAAACGTTCCGCGCTTGGTGCCGGGTTGGACTAAACCCATCATCATCGGCCGCCACGCCTATGGCGATCAATATCGCGCCACTGATTTCTTGTTCCCGGGCAAGGGCACACTCACTATGAAGTTTGTCGGTGATGATGGCCAAGTGATCGAGAAGGAAGTTTTCAAAGCACCAGGCTCTGGCGTGGCTATGGCCATGTATAACCTAGATGATTCAATCAAGGAATTTGCGCGCGCATCACTGAACTATGGCCTCCAACGCAAATTGCCAGTGTACTTCTCATCTAAGAACACAATTTTGAAAGCCTATGACGGCCGCTTCAAAGATATCTTCCAAGGCATTTTCGATTCCGAATTCAAAGCTGATTACGAAAAAAACGGCATCACCTATGAACACCGCCTGATCGACGATATGGTAGCATCCGCCATGAAATGGACTGGCGGCTATATCTGTGCTTTCAAAAACTATGATGGCGATGTGCAGTCAGATCTCGTGGCCCAAGGCTATGGCTCACTTGGACTGATGACGTCTGTATTGCTCACACCTGATGGCAAGACTGTTGAAGCTGAGGCAGCCCACGGCACGGTGACCCGTCACTACCGCCTGCATCAACAAGGCAAATCAACATCCACCAATTCTACTGCATCAATCTATGCATGGACCGGTGGATTGAAGCATCGTGCAAAATTAGATGACAATGCCAAACTGTTGAAATTCGCTAACACGCTTGAGCAAGTTACAGTGGCTACAATTGAACAAGGCAAAATGACAAAAGACCTTGCTGTCCTCGTCGGCCCAGAACAACAATGGCTCACCACCGAGGGCTTTATTGATGCTGTAGATACGAACTTGCAAAAGGCCATGGCGTAAAATTATCTAAATCCTAACACCGTCATTCCCGCCTAGGCGGGAATCTCCACCCCAATAAAACAGCAATGCCCGCTTTCGCGGGCATGACGTTTACGGGGGTCTTTTATGGCGCTTTACGCGGCTTCTCGGTCCACCACATCAAGCAAAGCAGAGGGGTCGGTTGGCTTGTCGAACACACCCAAGGCTCCATGTGCGCGCGCTTTGTCGAGCAAAACATCCGAACTAAAGCCGGTCATAAAATAAATTCGCGCAGCGGGATTTAGCGCACGAATCTCCATGAAACTTTCAACACCATTCTTATTTGGCATCATCACATCAAAAAAACCAAGATCAACCTGATTGGTCTTGAATGCCTCAATCGCTTGATTGCCATCATAGGCCACAATCACCTTGTGATTTTCAGAAGCAAACAACTCCGCCAATGCGTCGGCATTTTCGGTATCATCATCAACTACAAGTATGTTTAAAATTTTCGCCATGTTTTTTCCAATCATTAAGCTGCAAGAATTTCGAGACGATTCAATAGTGCCATCGGATCAAATGGTTTATTCAAGATTCCAGTCACTGCCATATCGCGTAAAGCATCATAGCCAACATGGGCATGGGCAGATTGCGGGGTCACAATAATTGTGGGTTGAGCGGCGGACTTGCGGCGCATATTCGAGCAAACGCCAACACTGTCAATCAATGGGGTTTTCAAATCCAAGATCAACACTTCTATTGTGCCACATGTTTCATGCGCTTCCGGTGCCTCAGTCACAATGCGGCATTGAACGCCAGAATTTGCAATAACTTTGCGCAATGCTTGGCTATAATCTGGGCCAAAGGCAGGTGCCACCATCAGTCCCGAAGCACCAATTTCATTCACCATGCCAAGAATGGCATTAACATCCAGAGGCTTGCTCAATACACCCAAAGCCCCTTGATCAATGGCCTGCTTTAAAAGCTCTTCAACACTATAGCCCGTCATCATAAAAACTTTGGCTTGAGGCTTCATTTTCCGAATTTGCAAAAAACTTTCGACACCGTTAAGGCCCGGCATCATCACATCCATAAATGCCAAATCAAAATGCTGCGCCATATGGGCTGCAATTGCAGCTTCACCGCTATGCACCACCATCGCCTCATGACCTTCAATATCAAAAAGCTCGGCTAATGACTGCGCATTATCAATATCGTCATCAACCACCAAAATTCGCAAAGACCGAGCCATCATGCAGCCTCCTCAACTGAGGCCAACAAAGGCAGGTAAAGCGTAAACACTGCCCCTGCCCCAACCTCTGAAGTAATCTCCAAGCGGCCGCCGTGTTGGCTCGCAATTTGGTCAATTGCAGGCAAACCAAGGCCCGTGCCGAAACTCTTTGTAGTGAACAATGGTTCGCGTATTTTAACGAGCAACTCAGCCGATATGCCAGGGCCGTTATCGGCTATACGAATTGCAACCTCCTCTCCATTGAGAGCTGTTGAGACACAAATTTCTGGGTTACGGTTCGCAACAATTGGCGCAGCATCACCATTGCCAAGCATGGCCTCAGACGCATTTGACAAAAGATTCACAATTGCGCGCTGTAATCTCGCACCCTCAAATGGAATTAATCTGTCACCCAACCCAAAGTCACATGATATTTGCAAGGCAGCCGGCAATTTTTTCGACTCTTCCTCTATCACTGCCTCAAGCCATTGATCAAGATTGGCCATTTCACATTTTACAGTGCGGCTACGCGAGAAATCCAAAAGCTGGGTAATAATATTATCGCAACGTATGACCCCATTGTTAATGCGCAACAACTGCTGCTCAACGCCAAGACCCTTATCTTTGAGCTTACGCTCCATCAGAAAAACTGAAGTTCGCACTGCACCAAGTGGATTGCGCAGCTCGTGGGCAATGGTCGCGGTCAATTGACCCATTTGCTCCATACGACCTTTCTTGACCAAAGCGACTTGGGCCTCTTCCAACTTTTTCATATTAGTGGCCAATTCCAGATTGAGCCGCAGAATTTCTGCGTTGATACGTTTCAATTCAGTGTTTTCTGAAACATCAACAATGCTCACAATAGCTGAGCGATTTTTACCCTTTGATAGCATCAACCAACCAGAACTAATAACCAAAATGCGGCGCTCACTGCCATCTCTATGGCGCAATGAACATTCAAAGCGACTTGCATCGCCGGGGAATTTTTCAGTGGTTTGACCCAAAGCAAAGGCTAGTTTTTCGAGGCTCAGTGCATCCGCATCGGTTTGCAGATAAGCCAATAGAAGTGGATTTAGAAAACTCAACCGTCCATCTTCTTCCACTTGCACGACACCAACCGGAACTGTTTCGGCGAGGGCGCGGTATTGTTCTTCTCGCTTTTTAATTTCGGTAAGATCTGAATTGGTGCCGATTAAATATATCTTCCCATCAACACCTTCCATGCGCTTCTTACGCGTCATAACAACCTTGCTCATGCCATCTTTTCGTGAAGCAAGCTCCTCACTGCGAACCACTTCATTCTGGTCAATTACCCGGCGATCATTCGCAATAAATCCGGCAGCCTCGGCCTCAGAGTAAAAATCGCCATCGGATTTGCCAAGAAGTTCAGATTCAGGTTTGCCAATTAGGTCACAATGCGTTTTATTCGAAAACACAAACCGTAAGTTTTCATCTTTTACAAAAATGGAAGTTGGCAAATTATCAAGAATCTGCAGCAACACGTCAGCACTCAAATTTGATTGCCTATTTTCACTCATGCGGCAACCTCTCTTGCTTGGGCTAACGGAAGGTAAATAACGAACTCAGCGCCTGCTCCCAGTTTGGAGTTGATCTCTAAGCGCCCGCTATGCTGCGTGACAATTTGATCAACAGCTGGCAAGCCAAGGCCCGTGCCAAAACTTTTTGTAGTAAAAAGAGGCTCGCGGATTTTTTCAAGATTTTCCGCTGATATGCCGGGGCCATTATCTTTAATTTTTATGACCGCAAATCCATCCTCAATATCTGTGTGCACCAGAATTTTCGGAATTTTTGTCTCAAATCGCGAGGGGTCATCACCTTTGCCAACCATGGCTTCGGCCGCGTTCGAAAGCAGATTGATAATCGCCCTTTGCAATCGCGCCGGGTCAAATGGAACATCTTGTCCTTGCAAATTCAATACACATTCAATTGCAACGGCCGAAGACAATTGTCGCGCCTCTTCTTCCACAATCTTGGCAAGCCAATCATCAAGATCAGCAGGCCGCGACGCCAGCGGCTTGCTACGCGAAAAATCGAGCAGCTGCGTAATGATATCATCGCAGCGTGAAACACCATTATTGATGCGCGCCAATTGGGTTTCAAAGCCGAGGTCTTTGCCTTTGATTTTGCGCTCTATTAAGAAAGCAGACGTGCGCACAGCGCCAAGAGGATTGCGCAATTCATGTGCAATAGTCGCAGTTAATTGCCCAAGCTGCTCCATCCGTCCTTTGCTCACCAGTGCGTCTTGAGCTTCTTTGAGCATTTGCATTTGAGCCGCCAACTCATGATTCACTTTGGCCATGTCACCATTGATGAGGGTGAGTTTCATTGACATATCTTCAGCCTCTTTGCGGGCGAGATCGGCAGTAAACTTAGTCTTGGAAATTTCATCCAAGCGCTTCAATGATGATTGGAACATCGTGATCGCCGACCCAAGTCCGACCAAAATGGCAAGCAACGACGTCAATACTGCAATAGACATTTTTTTGTTCAAGGTCTGATCACGCAAAACAACCAATTGTCCAAAACGGCTGTTAACTTGCTTCCACATCAATTCGTAATCGCCCAACATTTCAGCTGAGAGGGTTGCAATAGTGAATTTCAATGCTCGAAAATCCGAGGGCGACATTTTATAGCTATTTTCAATATCTCTCGATCGGCGGTCAACAGACTTCCGAATTGAATCGAGCGATGCCAAAATCGGCACATAATCAAACCGACGCCGAGACGATGACTGAGCTGCGCTAACTGATGCGCCAATAGATTTTGAGAGTTCCAACAGCTGCCCATTGGCCGAGCTCAGCATGGCCAATGATTGCACATCATTCTGCTCAAGTGTATTTCTGGCAAC
Source organism: Hyphomicrobiales bacterium (assembly GCA_031416755.1). Taxonomy (GTDB): domain Bacteria; phylum Pseudomonadota; class Alphaproteobacteria; order Rhizobiales; family Aestuariivirgaceae; genus Aestuariivirga. The sequence goes on along the minus strand of JANOUE010000074.1, from coordinate 6,776 downwards.
GTCTTGAAGGTTTTTGAAACCCAGAATTAGATTTGGCAGACCAACAGAGCTGGCACTGCCCAGATAATAGCTCTCAGCTTGGGGGTCCAAAATAATGTTTGATTTCTCACCGACTTGCAAAATCAAATCATAGGTAAGTTTAAGAACTAATTTTGCATCAACATGAACTACTGAAACAGCATTGCGCAACCGTTCAAATTCGCCACCTGTTCCAATTGCATCAGCCGCTTCAGGTCCCTCATTCAGCAAACGTGAATAATTTGTAGAATTGGTTTTTCCCGATGCGGCGTCAAGAAGAACCGGAGAAAGTAAATTAACAAACCGAACGCCATTTTGCTCCTCGCGATTAAAGCTGATATCCTCTTGCAATTGCGTAAAAAGAAAATACCCAAGCAGTATGATGGGTATCATCAAGACAGCGATGATCCAAGTAAGGCGAACCGCCGCTGCCCGTGAAGCCAAGAGTTGACTCATTTTATACCTTTCCAAAAGCCGGGGCAAACTTAGCCCTCTCCCTCCCCAAGGAATCGAAATCCGAAGAACTTTCACCTTTGCAAACATATGGTAAACAATTGGCTAACGCACCAAGTTGAAATCGCAAGACTCTAAGAGAGCACCGCCATAAAACACCGCTGCATTTGCCACAAAGTCTTGGTCTTTGGGGGCTGGTTCGAAACTGGCGCTTAAATAAGTGCGGCCTTTATTGCTGCAATAGCGTCGCCAGCTTTGCTGCCATCGGGTCCACCGGCTTGTGCCATATCAGCTCTGCCGCCCCCACCCTTGCCGCCCAGAGCAACGGATCCAAATTTCACAAGTTCAACCGCGTTGAACTTAGCCGTAAGATCGGCACTCACAGCCACCACACAAGCACCTTTTTCATCTTCTGAAACTGCAACCAAGGCCACAACACCAGAGCCAAGTTTTTTCAAGCTCTCTGTCGCTAAGCCTTTTAAGTCTTGGGTTGCCACTCCACGAAGAATGCGACCCACAAACTGCACTCCATTCACAGTCTCTGCCTCAGCGCCACCAGATGCGCTGGCACCCCCCATAGCAAGGGCTTTGCGTGCTTCAGTTAATTCACGGTCCAGTTTCTTGCGATCATCAAGCAAGGCCTTAATACGGCCGAGCATCTCGGCGGGAGAAGACTTCAGCGCCAGGCAAGCAGCCTGCACCCGTTCATCTTGTAAATTGAGATAGGCCAATGCGGCATCACCTGCATAGGCTTCCAAGCGACGAACACCGGCAGCGGTGCCGCTCTCAGCAATAACTTTTACCAAGCCAATATCGCCTGTGCGCGCCACATGCGTTCCGCCACAAAGTTCTAGTGAATAAATTGAACGGCTTTCACCCGCAACGTTGCGACCCATCGAAACCACCCGCACTTCGTCGCCATATTTTTCGCCAAATAGCGCCATAGCGCCTTCGGCAATTGCAGCATCAACGGACATTAATCGCGTGCTAACACTATCATTCTGTAAAATAATTGCATTGGCAATCGCCTCAGTTTGCGCAAGTTCCTGCGAGCTTAAGCCTTTGGTGTGAGAAAAATCAAACCGCAAACGACCAGGTTCAACAAGTGAACCTTTCTGCGCAACATGATCGCCCAACACGCGCCGCAACGCTTCGTGCAAGAGATGCGTGGCCGAATGATGCATGCGATTGCCGGAACGACGCGCATGATCAACTTTCATCTCAACCGCAGCACCAATTCTAAATGTGCCTGCCTCAACAGTGCCCAAATGCACAATCAAATCGCCCAAGCGCTTCTGCGTTTCCGTAACCGTGAACACTGCGCCATCAGCGCCTTTGATTTGACCATGATCGCCCGTCTGGCCGCCGGACTCAGCATAAAATGGCGTTTGATTAACTATGATTGCGCCCTTGTCGCCGTGCTTGAGCGCGCTCACATCTTTGCCATCAATTGTCAACGCCAAGACTTCGCCTTCGGCGGTTTCAGTATCATACCCAAAGAACTCCGTGCCACCCACGCGCTCGCGGATTTCAAACCAAACCGTTTCAGTTTTGGCTTCGCCTGAACCTTTCCATGCAGCTCGCGCATCAGATTTCTGTTTTGCCATAGCCGTGTTGAATGCGGTGGTATCAACTGAAATGTCACGCGCGCGCAAAGCATCTTGGGTGAGATCGAGCGGGAAACCATAGGTATCATATAACTTAAACGCAGTTTCACCGGAGAAAATATCTCCCTTGGAAAGACCCGCGGAATCTTCATCTAGGAGTTTCAGTCCGCGTTGCAGCGTATTGCGAAAGCGCGTTTCTTCCAACTTCAACGTATCGGTGATCATCGCTTCAGCGCGGGAGAGTTCGGGATAAGCAGCGCCCATTTCACGCACCAAAGCCGGAACGAGATGATGCATGAGCGGTTCTCGCATGCCGAGCAATTCAGCATGGCGCATCGCGCGGCGCATGATGCGACGCAGCACATAGCCGCGGCCCTCGTTGGATGGCATAACACCATCCGCTATCAGAAAGGCCGACGCGCGCAAATGGTCGGCGATGACCCGGTTAGAAGCTTTGTTTTTGCCTTCTGCCGCAACACCCGTATTTTCGACAATGGTGGAAATCAGGGCGCGGAACAAATCTGTTTCGTAATTGTCATGGGTGCCTTGAAGCACTGCAGAAATACGCTCCAAACCCATGCCAGTATCAATTGATGGCTTTGGCAGGCTTACCCGCACATCTTTGCTTTGCTGCTCATATTGCATGAACACCAAGTTCCAGATTTCAATGAAGCGATCACCATCTTGTTCAGCAGAGCCCGGCGGTCCTCCCCAAATCTTGTCACCGTGATCAAAGAAAATCTCTGAACACGGACCACAAGGACCAGTATCACCCATGGCCCAAAAATTATCTGCTGTGGCAATACGGATGATGCGGCTTTCAGGAAGCCCAGCAATTTTTTTCCACAAGCCATGGGCTTCGTTATCATCATGAAAGACCGTGACTGTTAGTTTATCTTTGGGCAGGCCGTATTCTTTCGTAATCAAGGTCCAGGCCCACTCAATTGCGTCAGGTTTGAAATAGTCTCCAAACGAGAAATTGCCGAGCATTTCAAAAAACGTATGGTGACGCGCAGTATAGCCGACATTATCGAGGTCATTATGCTTGCCACCCGCACGCACGCATTTTTGCGCCGTTGTAGCCCGCGTGAAGGGGCGCTTTTCTGCGCCGGTGAAAACATTTTTGAATTGCACCATGCCCGAATTGGCAAACATTAAAGTGGGGTCATTGCGTGGCACCAATGGCGAAGACGCCACCACTTCATGGCCTTGCTTCTTGAAGTAATCCAGAAATGTCGAACGTATTTGTGCAAGACCCGTCATAGTTTTTCCCGATGAATAGAGGTTGACGGCTCTTTAGGACGGGCACGGGGGATTTGTCCACAATTTCTGCATAATCAGAGCCAGAATCGAAAGCACTTCAAAAACGGAAATGCCCTCAGACCAGCAGTGGGCGGGAGGTCCGAGAGCATCATGCCGAGCGAGGACATTGTGGGGCGAACCTCGCATCAGAACCGGCAGCTCACTTGGCTTCAAGATCAACGTGAACTTTGTCAGAACCGTCAAAGTTCAGAAAAGTTGATCGTAAAGTTGAACTCAGGGCGAGTTAGACTTTTCTGAGAAATGTCAAACTGCTCTAAGCCAAACAAACCACCTGGAAGTTCAACCCAACTGGGGTTGAAAATGAAAACAGGTAAGCCGGAAATCGGAAGCGTTCACTCTTCGTCGTCTTCATCCTTGGCTGTGCCACCAGTAATCTTGGCAGCAATCAAGCCAGAGTTGGCGCGAATAGCAGCTTCAATGGTATTGGCCATATCAGGGTTGCCTTTCAGGAACGCCTTGGCATTATCGCGGCCCTGCCCAATGCGTTCACCATTATAGGAATACCAAGAGCCAGATTTTTCAACCACACCAGCAGTCACACCCAGATCAACCAATTCGCCAACCTTAGAAATGCCCTCGCCATACATAATATCAAATTCAACCATCTTGAATGGAGGGGCCACTTTGTTTTTAACCACCTTCACACGGGTCTGGTTACCAACCACCTCTTCACGGTCTTTGATTGCACCAATGCGGCGAATATCAAGCCGCACAGAAGCATAAAATTTCAACGCATTGCCACCTGTTGTGGTTTCGGGGCTGCCAAACATCACACCAATTTTCATGCGGATTTGATTGATGAACACCACCATGCAGTTTGACTTGGAAATCGAAGCCGTGAGCTTGCGCAAAGCCTGGCTCATCAAACGCGCCTGCAGGCCCGGCAAACTGTCACCCATTTCGCCTTCAAGTTCAGCCTTTGGGGTGAGCGCTGCAACCGAATCGATCACCAACATTTCAACCGCGCCAGAACGCACCAGAGTATCGGCAATTTCCAAAGCTTGCTCGCCAGTGTCGGGCTGCGAAATCAAAAGATCTCCAATATTCACACCTAACTTGCGTGCGTAACCCGCATCCAAAGCATGTTCTGCATCAATAAAGGCGCAAATGCCGCCACCCTTTTGGCATTCAGCAATCGTCTGCAAAGCCAAAGTGGTTTTACCAGACGATTCTGGTCCGTAAATTTCAACAACCCGACCACGCGGCAGCCCACCAATGCCTAACGCAATATCAAGCCCCAAAGAGCCGGTTGAAATCGAAGCAATTTCAACAACTTGATTGGCACCCAATTTCATAATGGAACCCTTGCCGAAAGCCCGCTCAATCTGGCTTAACGCAGCTTCCAAAGCCTTGCTTTTATCCATAGACGTATCAACGACCTTCAATTGCGCTTGTCCCACTTTTTTCACTCCGCTATATCCCATTTGCACTGCCCGGATGCAAACACCAAACAGACGTTCCATCCATGTTGCTTGTATGTTCTATTTTAGTTCCAAATGCAAGCGCTATTCGTGAAGACCTCCACAACAAATGAAATCAATAATGAGGGCAAAATTGCTGTTTGTCCAAATTTAATAACGTTATTTGTCAGCAAAATGGGTCTAACTAATTGAATTTAGGTCAAAACTCCGGTTTTAATATTGGTAAACAAGCTATAGGAAAACAACCTAATGACAAATATCTATAGCGCATTGAAAGAATTAGAAACATTGGTAAACACGGTCGAATTAGTGCCATAACGGCACTGATCTCATGTCTGCTGTTGAAGCAATCAAAGATGCAATGACAGGTGAAAACGAGAGGCTCAAGCAATATGGCATAAGAACTTCTACGAACTCGAAGAAAGGCACTGTTGACTATTATTGGATTGATAAGAACGGCAAACAAAAACAATTTAGAGCCAATCTCCTCGATCAAAAACAATTGGTCGAAACCATTTCCATGATCATGAAAGATAAGTTTGGCGGAGCAACAGATGACCTTGCCAAGGGGTGGAGTGGGATTATGTCCAGCATCAGCTCGATGAAGGATAAGTTTGAACTCATGACGATGAATGGCGGTGCATTTGAAAAAATAAAATTGCAGCTGAAGGGATTTTTAGACCAACTTTCGATTTGGGAAAAAGATGGAACGATGAAGGCTTTTGCCGATACTTTCGGCAATAATCTCACAGAAGTCCTAAACGCACTCATTCCCGCTGCAAAGGGCGCATGGGATGGAATTAAACAGCTGGCCAGAGTTGTCCAAAGGCTCTCCGAGATAGCGGGCGGTTATGAAAATTTGGGATTATTTGCCTTTGGAATTTATTTGCTTTCCAAATCCATGGGCCTTGTCATTGCCGTAAAAAGTGTCGTTGGAATTCTGGGTTCGGTTGCCGCACTGGGTACAGGTGGCGCTGCTGGAGGACTTTTAAAAGTTGCTGGTGGCATTGGAGCTATTGCGGCAGCATTGGCTTTGGTTGAACAATACACACCAAATATGCTGGCCTATTTGGATGGCATAGACCCAGTTGGCCCCACCAACAGAGACCGCCAAGGTACTGACAAGAAAAAATATCAACATGACAATCCCTTTGCCGCCAATTGGGCCCCTGTGGGCCAAGAGCTGGTTGACCGAGGTGTGGAGGTTGCTGGCAACTATATCAAACAGCAATATGCCTCACTCGATAGCGGTTTTCAGGCATGGACCGCGTCGATCCGCGCGAAGGTTGCAACCTTTGGCAGTGAGTTGATGGCCGTTGTCAAAAGCGGGCTTGGAAGCCTGTTTGATGTGGGGTCGGAATGGATGGCTTCCTTGTGGCAGGGCATGATGTCTCAGGTCACACAAATGGTGGCCTGGGCTTCTGGTATTGGCTCGCAGATCAGGGCTGCCCTTGGGTCTATAGTTGGAGGAGGGCCTGTTGCCGGAGCCTCTAGTCGGGCTGACGCTTTCAGATCCGTCCGAGTCAAAGCGGCGCCTGTAGCTGCTGTGACGGCTGGAGGGCCTCGAGCCTTGGGCGGCTCGGTCTATAGCGGTGGCACCCATTTGGTGAGTGAATATGGCCCAGAATTAATGACGGCCAAGCGCTATGGCCATGTGACACCCAACCACAAATTAAAAAGTGGCGGCGACACCCATATCAGTTTGGGAGGTATTGTCATCAATGGCGATGCCAATGAGCGCACACTTTCGAAACTTGCTGATATGCTGAGTGCGAGGTTGCGCTCTTCGCTTCATGACGGAGCCTATGCATGAGCGATCAAAAAATTTCCATTTGCTTGAAGTGTTACAATGATCTTTTGGTTGCTAAAATTCAGCGCGACAAACTTATAAGTGCTTTAAAATCGAGATCGAAACTTTCCTCAAATCAAAGGACACAAATGAGCCATAATTCAG
>JANOUE010000073.1:0-4900 GCA_031416755.1 Hyphomicrobiales bacterium | reverse complement strand
TCTTGTATCGGTAATACGTATATGGTATGAATCACCATGCACAAGAAAATGACCATAAGCCTTGACGAGCAGGTTTACGATGGACTTTACCGCACCATCGGCAAACGCCGCATGAGCCAATTCATTGAAGACCTGCTGCGGCCCCACGTTTTGGACAGCGCATTGGATGCAGGCCATCAAGCCATGGCAGCAGACCCATCGCGAGAAGCCGAAGCCACAGAATGGGTGGAAGCATTGAGCAAAGATATGGCCGATGCAGCGCGGTGATGTGTAGTGGGTTGAGTTTGACCCAGCCATCGGCAGCGAAATCGCCAAACGCCGCCCCGCGATAATTGTAAGCAATGACTCTGCAAATCGAAATTTATCGCGCGTCGTCGTCATCCCGCTCACCAGCAGCACCGCGAAGATCTACCCCGGCGAAGCCTTAGTAAAAATCGGCGAGCAAACCAGTAAAGCCATGGCGGATCAGATTATGGCCGCAGATAAAAGCAGGCTGAAAGAAAAATTAGGAGAGATTTCAAAACTTGATTTGAAATTGGTTGAAGACGCAATCCGCGTGCATCTGGGTTTGGCAATGTGAGAAGTGTAGTTGGCAATAAACTGACCGTGAATTTTGATAAGGCGGGCGAAAAGCGCGTGATCGATAGCTTTGTGGAGCGCGGGTGATGCGGCGCATATTATTTGTTTTTTGCAACGAGACGCAAAATGCGCAAATAAGCAAAACACCGCTTCCTTTGCTCTGTCATCCCGACGAAAGTCGGGATGACAGATCGTTAGTATTCGTCGAGATGACAAGAATTGGTTGAACTTAAACTAGCCCAGCCACCCGCTCCCATTCATCCGCAATCGACGCAGCACGGCCACCACCAACTCTGCGATACCAATAGGCAGCATTGCTGTCGTCACCTTCAATCCAGTGGCTCAGTGCATGCACCAGATCATATTCTCGCGTACCTTCTTTCTGTTGGCACAGAGCGTGGGCTTTTTTCCATTCTGGCCCCATGGCAAACCCGCCTTTCTTCAGCCACCACAAAGCCTGTTGCGGAACTGTGAAGTCAGGGGGCGGCGCAGCGCCAGATTGATCATTAACAGACATGGGCCCACTCTAGCAGGCCCACTCTGACAGGCCAAGTGTCACTTTCCAATGGCGCAATTTATGCCGGCACAAACTTCAGCGCAATGCCATTCATGCAATAGCGCAGTCCGGTGGGCTTTGGACCATCATCAAATACGTGCCCCAAATGCCCGCCACAACGGCGGCAATGCACTTCAGTGCGCGAGCTGAAAAATGTGTTGTCTTCCTTCTTGCCCACGGCATTTGGCAGCACATCAAAGAAGCTGGGCCAGCCGGTGGCACTATCATATTTCGTTTCCGAAGCAAAAATCGGCAATTCACACCCGGCACAATTATATGTGCCGACGCGGTGCTCTTCCAACAAAGTGCTGCTGAATTTGCTTTCAGTAGCTTCCTCGCGAAGAGTTGCAAATTGCGCATCGTTCAAAATCATGTGCCACTCGGCATCAGTTTTTGTCACTTCGAAAGTTTCGGCAAAGCTGGCGCGTGCACCCAGTGCCAAACCTAAAAACGATAATCCAGAAAATTTCAATGCAAGCCTGCGGTTCATGGTGGTTCTCCAATTGTTATGCACTTGTTACGCAAGATACAGAATTTGGAGCACACAAAATAGTTCAAACAATTGTGAACTTAGCTCTCGTATTTGTGACCAGAAAGTGCAGAGCCCGCATTGTCTGGCAGGCGCATGAACAATATAATCGAAGCAAGCCCTCCAGCCGAAACCAGAAAAAACGCCGCTGCAAAATCAGCCGTTGCCAGTGTGGATGCCCCGCGCAAAGCCTGCGACACATCTAAAATAGTTGCCGCAACTGCCACGCCCAAAGCCAGCGAAAGCTGCTGCACCACGGTGTATAAGCCATTCGCCTTGCTCACCTGTGCTGTAGAAACATCCGCATAGGCAATTGAATTCAGCGCCGTGAACTGCATAGAACGCGAAACCCCGCCTATCAGCAAAATGATCATCATAAAAATATATGAAAGGCTAGGTGTAAATAGCCCCATGGCCGCCATTAACAAACAACTCAGAATACCGTTGGTAATCAGCAAGCGCCGGTAACCAAAGCGCCGCAATAACTGCCCCGCGCCAAATTTCATGGTGAGTGCGCCAAGTGCTGCCGCACAAGTAATGAGGCCGGTTTGAAATGCGGTCAGTCCAAAACCAAGCTGCAACATCAGGGGCAGCAGAAATGGAATGGCCCCCGCCGCAATGCGGTAAAACAATCCCCCTGTGATGCTGATGCGCAACGTATCAATGCTCAGCAGCGAAAGATCAAGAATGGGGTTGGCGACACGCCGCGCATGGCGCAGATAAAGTGCGATCATCAAAACGCCAACCGCAATCATTGCAAGCACCAGCGTTTCCGGAAAAAACCCATGCCCTAAAACCGTGCAGCCAAACACGGCGAGCGCCAATCCAAAGCCCGAAAGCAAAAAACCTTTGGAATCGAGTGGAGGCACATTTTCCTCTCTTGTATATGGCATAAAGCGCGTGGCCAAAATAAATCCCAAAATTCCAATCGGCACATTCATCCAAAAAATCCAACGCCAATGAAAATACGTTGTGATGAAACCTCCAATCGGAGGCCCCAGCAACGGACCAATTAAAGCCGGCACCGTGAGCCACGCCATCGCATTTACCAGCTCTGATTTTGGAATCGTGCGGATTAAGATAATGCGCCCGACAGGCACCATCATTGCCCCGCCTATTCCTTGCAAGGCCCGCAAAGCCACCAGCCAGGCTAAATTTGGCGCAAAGCCACAGCCAAAAGATGCCAGCGTAAACACCACAATAGCCAACCTGAAGATCAGCTTTGCTCCGAACTTATCCGCCATCCATCCGCTGATCGGCAAAAACACTGTTAGGCTCAAAAGATACGTGGTGAAGGCCAATTTCAGCGAAACCGGATTGGTGCCCAAATCAGCAGCAATTGCCGGAAGCGAAGTCGCAATCACCGTACTATCCATGTTCTCCATGAACAAAGCGGCGGCAATAACGAGCGGCATAATGCGGGTGGGCGATATCATTAACAGACCGGCGAATTAACCAATTTGGCGCTAATGCCAAATTAAACTTTCGCTTCTAGCTATACGCAGAAAATATGATCTAGGTCGAGCACCATGAAAATTTCTACAATCTGCGTCTGTCGCAACGCTGAGAAAACCATCCACCACACGATCAATTCGTTTCTGGCTCAAACTTATGCAAACCGCGAATTAGTCATTGTCGATGGCCTCTCCACGGATAGCACGCTCGCCATCGCGCGTGGCTACAACTCCCGCCTCATCAAAATTTTCAGCGAAAAAGATGCCGGCATTTATGACGCCATGAACAAAGGCCTAGATTTATATACCGGAGACGCAGCTGGCTTCCTCAACGCCGATGATATTTATCACGATGAAAATGCTATTGCCCGCATCGCCGCAGCATTAGCAAAATCACCTGTAGCCTATGGCGCGATAAACTACGTCACTGCCCACCATGGCGGAACTATAGAACGAAGCTGGCAACCTCCCCTATTTACACCAGGTTCCATGAACCGTGGCTGGATGCCCCCTCACCCAACAGTTTATGTACGGCGAGAAGTTTTCGATAAGGTGGGTAATTTCGACACCACTTATAAAATCGCCGGAGACTATGATTGGCTCTTGCGCGTTTTCGAAATCAATCGCACAGCCTTCACCCGTATCGATGAAATCCAAACCGACATGCAGTTAGGTGGCATCAGCACCTCTGGTTTCAAAGCCTCCACCACCAACCTCATAGAAACTGCCAAAATCCGACGCAAGCATTTGGCTCATGGCTGGATAGATCGGGGAACCTTTGACAAAATAGCCAAGGGCTTAAACCGCCTCTTGAGTAAATTATGGCGTAGATGAATTTTCAAAACTCTATAATATCGCACATTATGCTGGCCTTTAAACAGCAAAGGCGCTCACTGAAATGGCCTATCGAGTTTGACCCCGATGATTCAATATCAAAAGATATTAATTGCTGGAGCTGGCCCAGTTGGATTGACAGCAGCGGTTGAGTTGAAGCGCCGGGGATTTACGCCTCGCATTATTGATCCTGATGAAACGGTCTCGGCCGAGTCGCGCGCCTTGGCCGTGAACACTCGAACTCTGGATGTGATGGAACCTTCCGGCGTAACGGACATGATGCTTGCCGCAGGCAACCGCCTCAAGCATATTGTCATTCGCCGCAATGAGAAAATTCTGGCACAAATTGATCTCACCAAGATTCCGCATCGCTTTAATTTTATGTTGGTTTTGGAACAATCAAAAACCGAACAAATCCTGCTACAGAAACTGGAGCATATGGGGGTCGAAGTAGAAAAAAATACAGCACTGGAATCATTCTCAGCAGGGCCAAACATTGAATGCCAGCTAAGCAACGGCAAAAACGCCACCACCGATATTCTCATCGGTGCTGATGGCTCTCATTCAACGGTGCGCAAAACTCTGGGTTTAACTTTTGCAGGCGAAACCGATGAGCAAATATTCGGCCTTGCTGATGCAGAATTGAACGATTGGCCATTTCCAACCGATACAGCCGTTCTCACTATTATGGACACACACTTGGCACCTTACCTTCCCATGCGTGAGGGTTTTGGGCGCTTCATTAGCACCAGGGGAGATTGCCTCAATAATTTGCCGCGCGATGCCAAAGTGAAAAAAGTAACCTGGGAAACCGATTTCAAACTAAGCTATCGTCAGGTGCAAGCCTATCAACAAGGCAATGTATTTCTGGCTGGCGATGCTGCTCACATCCATTCGCCAGTGGGCGGACGCGGCATGAACCTTGGCATGGAAGATGCGTGTTGGCTG
>JANOUE010000072.1:0-5487 GCA_031416755.1 Hyphomicrobiales bacterium | reverse complement strand
ATGCATCTTCGGATCGTGTTTTCGCTGCTCGACTTTCGAAAGAAATTGCTAAAACAGGTGCTAGAACTTACGATATGAGCTCATTGCAAGCTGGCGAACATATATTCGATACCTTTCGTAAGGAGCTTAATGCGGCTGACTTATTTGTTTTATTGGTCCCTCCGCATGAAGGAGAGGGAAGAAATGCGCTTTTTGAAATAGGTGCGGCGAAAGCATTGGATAAACGAATTTTGGCAGTTCTTCCGGAACGCAAGAGATTTGCCAATAGTGGCTTTGCCAGTTCGCTTTCCGATTTCTCCATGCTGGATGCTTCAAATTTGAGTATGAAAGCCTTAGCTAGCTCAATTGTCTCAAGCGCAGGTCCTCATTGAGCTCGATATTATTGTTTACTCCATAAACCAGCCATGGCTCACCACCAAGGATTGGCCTGTGAGGGCATTGGTGGGGAAGCTGGCGAATAATAGCGCTACTTCGGCCACATCCTCTAAGGTCGTAAACTCGCCATCAACAGTGCCACCCAACATTATTTTTTTCACAACGTCTTCTTCGGATATTCCAAGTCTGGCTGCTTGTTCGGGGATTTGTTTTTCGACCAAGGGGGTTCGCACAAAGCCGGGGCATATAACATTTGAGCGCACGCCATGTTTGCCGCCTTCTTTGGCGAGCACTTTATTGAGGCCGAGCAAGCCGTGCTTGGCGGTGACATAAGCTGACTTTAGGGGCGAGGCTTCTTTGGAATGCACCGAGCCCATGAGAATGATGGAGCCTGAGCCTTGCTTATACATATGTGGCAATACAGCTTTGGTGGTGAGGAAGGCTCCATCCAAATGGATGGCCATCATGCGGCGCCAATCTTCAAAGGGAAAGTCTTCGGCTTTGTGCACAATTTGCACGCCAGCATTGGACACAAGAATGTCGATGCCGCCAAAATGTGAAATGGTTTTAGCGATGCCATCACTCACCGAGATTTCGTCGGTCACGTCCATGCTAATCGCAATGGCATTTACGCCCAATTCCTTGGCTGTGGCGGTGGCCGCTTCGGCTTTCAAATCGGCAATTGCAACGCGGGCGCCCTCAGCAATAAATCGTTTTGCAATGGCCTTGCCGATGCCGCCTGCTGCTCCTGTTACCAAGGCTACTTTATTGGCTAATTTCATTTCTCAATTCCCAATTATCCCGCGACAAACCAAACGCATTGCGGCTGGTGCATTGTTTAGCTACAAAGGTGGTCACTTGCAATTTTGAGGACTCATTAATGGCTGATCACGCTCCAAACCCCCACCACGCTGCCACTGGTATGGATGCTCATAAAGCGGCTTACGAAGGCTTTTTGAATTTCTCGATCGCCGGATCGATCATTTGCATCTATATCGTGGTTGCCTTGGTGGTGTTCCGCTTTATGAGCAATCCTACAAATGTGATCGTGGGATTTCTGGGGTTGATAGTGGGCATTCTAGCGTCACTCATTGCGCTGCGCATGGGTGGTAAATGGATGGTAGCTGTTGTGCCGCTGGTTCTGTTCGCACTGTTTGCGGCAGCCAACGTGCAAATGTCTTGATGGGTTTAAGAAAAACATGAAAATAGCTGTCCCTTGCGAAACTCAAAGTGGCGAGAACCGCGTTGCGGTCTCGCCTGATAGTGTGAAGGCCTATGTAAAGAAAGGGCTGACAGTTTCCGTCCAAGCTGGCGCTGGCTCTAGCGCCAATATTTCCGATGCGGACTTTGCGGCTGCGGGTGCCGAGATTGTTAAAGGCACAGGTGTTGTGAAAGACGCTGACATCATTCTCAGCATCCGCCGCCCCGATGCGGCAGTTTTAAAACTTGTGAAAAAAAATGCTGTGCTGGTAGGCGGGCTGGAGCCTTTTGGCGAGCGCAAAGCTTTGGAAGCTTTTGCGAAATCGGGTGTGACTGCATTTGCAATGGAATTGATGCCGCGCATTTCTCGTGCGCAAGCGATGGATATTCTTTCATCACAAGCCAATCTTGCTGGTTATAAAGCGGTGATTGATGCTGCTGCCCATTATGGCCGCGCGTTTCCAATGATGATGACGGCGGCTGGCACAGTGCCGCCGGCACGCGTGTTTATTATGGGCGTCGGCGTTGCCGGGCTGCAAGCCATTGCCACGGCGCGGCGCTTGGGCGCCATTGTTTCAGCGACTGACGTTCGTAAAGCCACTGAAGAGCAAGTGAAATCACTGGGTGCGAAATTTGTGTTTGCTGATGTGGCAGATGCAGCGACCTCTGGTGGCTATGCCAAAGAACTTTCAGCAGAAGATAAGGCCAAGCAAGCAAAGCTGGTTGCAGACCATGTGCGCAACCAGGATATTGTAATTACGACGGCCCTTATTCCGGGGCGCCCGGCACCAGTATTGATTACGCGCGAAATGGTTGAGAGCATGAAGCCAGGTTCGGTGATTGTGGATCTCGCTGTTGAGCGCGGTGGCAATTGCCCACTTTCCAAGCCTGATCAAATTGTGCTGCATAATGGTGTTTCGATTATTGGCACTTTGAATTTGGCTGGTCGTTTGGCCGGAAATGCCACACCGCTGTTTGCCAAGAATTTGCAGAATTTTGTTGATTTGATGATCGGCAAAGACGGTGCCTTGAATATCGATGAAAACGATGAATGTATTTCGGGAACCATGATCGCCAAGGGTGGTGCGTTGGTGCATAAGATGTTTGGAGATTCAAAATGAGTGCCGTCGTCCTTCGAGGCCGCTGCGCGGCACCTCAGGATGAGGGCTTACTAGACTCCTGCGCGGCACCTCAGGATGAGGGCTTACTAGATTCCCTCATGCTGAGGCGCTTTGCGACGCAAAGCCTCGAAGCATTGGCCACACAACAGTTGGAAATTAAATAATGGAAAACGTCGATCTCTTTTTTTCGCTCTTTGCAATTTTTGTGTTGGCGATTTTCGTGGGCTATTTTGTCGTGTGGAATGTGACACCGGCTTTGCACACGCCGCTGATGTCGGTCACCAATGCCATTTCATCGGTGATTGTTGTGGGCGCATTGCTGGCGGTGGGGGCAGGGGGCATTGCTTCGGGCTCTACCATTGCGATGGTATTTGGTTTTTTCGCGTTGATCTTTGCATCGGTCAATATTTTTGGTGGCTTCATGGTCACGGCCCGCATGCTCGCCATGTATAAAAAGAAAGATAAATAAGATGAGCGCAAATCTCGCTGCACTGCTCTATCTCGTCTCAGGCTCGCTGTTCATTATGGCGCTGCGGGGGCTTTCATCGCCTGCCACTTCGCGCAAAGGCAATATTTACGGCATGGTCGGCATGGCTATTGCCATACTCACCTCGCTTGGCATTTCAGCTCCAACCAATCCGCTGGCATGGGTTTTAATTATTGCGGGCATTGCCATTGGCGGCGGTATTGGCGCTTATCTGGCGCGCACCATTGCCATGACAGCGATGCCGCAATTGGTGGCGGCATTTCACTCGCTGGTGGGGCTTGCTGCAGTGTGTGTGGCGGCAGCGGCATTTTACGCGCCCGATGCTTTTGGCATTGCGACCGATGGAATTATTCACGCCCAAAGCCGCATTGAAATGGCTTTGGGTGCGGCTATTGGTGCGCTGACTTTTACCGGCTCGATCATTGCGTTTTTGAAACTTGATGGCCGCATGTCGGGTGCGCCGATCATGTTGCCGTCGCGGCATCTGATCAATATCGCTTTGGGTCTTGCGTTGGTTGGGCTGCTTTACGTGTTCTTTGTGTCACCCACAGCAGTTGCCTTCTGGCTGATTGTTATTGTGAGCCTTGCGCTGGGCTTGTTGCTCATTATTCCAATCGGTGGAGCGGATATGCCGGTGGTGGTTTCCATGCTCAATTCTTATTCGGGGTGGGCGGCAGCTGGCATTGGATTTACGCTGGCCAACACGGCGCTCATCATCACAGGTGCTTTGGTTGGTTCATCAGGTGCAATCCTGTCCTATATCATGTGCAAAGGCATGAACCGCTCGTTCATTTCCGTGATCTTGGGCGGCTTTGGTGGTGCCACGACTGGCCCTGCCGCTGCTGGTGAAACCAAACCGGTGAAGAAAGGCAGTGCAGAAGATGCGGCCTTTATGATGAAGAATGCAGGCAGTGTTATTATTGTGCCGGGTTACGGCATGGCGGTGGCTCAAGCGCAACATGCCTTGCGTGAAATGGCAGATCATTTGAAGGCTTCTGGGGTTACCGTGAAATATGCCATTCACCCGGTTGCGGGCCGTATGCCCGGCCACATGAATGTGCTGCTGGCTGAAGCCAATGTGCCTTATGATGAAGTGTTTGAGCTGGAAGACATCAACAGCGAATTGGCGCAATGCGATATTGCGTTTGTGATCGGCGCCAATGATGTGACTAATCCTTCAGCCAAAGACGATCCCACCTCGCCCATCTATGGCATGCCGGTGCTGGAAGTGTGGAAAGCCAAAACCGTGATGTTCATCAAGCGCGGAATGGCGAGCGGCTATGCTGGCGTGGACAATCCGCTGTTCTGGCGTGACAACACGCTGATGCTGTTCGGCGATGCCAAGAAAATGACGGAAGAGATTAATAAGGGGATGGGTTAGTAGAATTTCCTGTGGTAAGATTTAGCTATGCATCCTTCCATCGCCAAACATACCAATGAGATTATTGCGCTTTGTAAAAAATATGGCGTGCTGAAGCTTGAGGTTTTTGGCTCGGCAGCGCGGGGTGTAGACTTTGATGAAGAGCGCAGTGATGTGGATTTAATTGCGCGGTTTGATAAAGCCGAAACCAAACTTACACTTTCAAACTTTTTTGATTTTGCTGACGAATTAGAAAGACTCTTTGATCGCAAGGTCGATCTTTCTGAAGATGTTCCAATTAAAAATCCTTATTTGCGGCAGTCGATAAACGCGAGCCGTGAACTCCTCTATGCAGCGTGATCCGCGTGTTTTTCTCCAAGATGTGCTTGATGCAGCAAACAGCATCGACGCTTTTCTTTTGGGCTTGGATGAAATTGCATTTGCCGAAAATGAATTAGTGCAATCTGCCGTTTATTATCAGTTTGCAATCATTGGTGAAGCGCTGAACAAATTTTCAAAACTGGAGCCTGAACAAGCGGCACGTATTTCGGAACTCAAGAAAATTGTAAGTTTCCGTAATATTCTAACCCACGCCTATCATAGAGTATCGCCAGAACTTGTATATAATTATGCAAATGATGCACTTCCTGCCCTGAAGTCTGTCATCAAATCACTAATTGCCAAAGCAAGTTAAATATGGATTAAATAAGGGGGCAAGGTCACGGGGCTTCGTCGCCGTGCCAGAGGATTGCTGCGGAATCCCCGTATTACTTGATCTAGCCTTTCTGATTCCGAGTAAACGTCTTGGATCGCTTGAAATCGGTCATCTTGGAAATAGCTGATCAAAATTGTCGGGTATAAAATACACATCGCCGATTGCCATGGCTTCGTCTAGATTGCAGTGTAATTAACGGCACGCAACGAAATTTGGCGGGGAAAATGGC